>JBMLMS010000319.1:0-5300 GCA_049243925.1 Pirellulales bacterium | reverse complement strand
CCTGGAGGGCGGAGGCGAACGTCCGGCGAGACGGTACGGGGTAACCCCGAGCCGGTGCCTACCAAACGAGAGCAAACGGGATATGGGGAGCCCGAAGCCGGCGCAGGCACATGGTCTACAGTCCCTCACAGCCCGAAGTAGCGTTTCCAGGCCTCGACGTCGTAGGGGCTCGGCTCGGCGGGCTTGGCGTCGTGATCATCGCGGCGCCGGCTGCGGGCTCGTAGTTCGGCCAGCCACCCTTCGCAGTCCACCGCCGAGGCGCGGCGACGGCGGGCGGCGGCCTGGAGGCGCCGATCACTCGACACCACTGTGAGGCTCTGCGGCGCGTTGTCGTCGTCGATCAACTCTTCGATGAGCGAATCGGCGTCGGGGTATTCCCGGGCGAACCACACGCGGAGGCCGCGGTGCACGTGCCGGCCCGGCAGGCCGTCAGGGGCGTTCACCGCGTCGAACACGACGATCGTTTTCGCTGCGTCGGGGCCGAGCAGGTCGGCCAAGAGATCGAGCAGTGCGAGCCGCGACTGCTCGAAGCCCCGCGGCCCCCGCTCCGCTCCGAACACACCCGAGGCGTGGAGCAGGTTGTAGCCGTCGATGATCAGCGTCATGGCTCAGGAAGCCATGAACCGGTATTTCACGCGGCCGGCCACGATCGTGGCCACGGCGCGGCCGGTGAGTGTCCAGCCGTGAAACGGTGAATTGACGCTCTTCGAACAGAACTTCTGCACGTCGACCTGCCAGGTGAGGCCGGGATCGATGAGCGTGATGTCGGCGATCGCACCCGGGCGCAGGGTGCCGCGGTTCACGCCGAGAATCCGCGAGGGCAGCGTGCTCATCGCCTCGATCAGGCGCGGCCAGCCGATCCGGCCCGTGTTCACGAGCCTGGTGACGGACAGGCCCACGGCCGTCTCCAGGCCGAGAATTCCCATCGGTGCGCGGTCGAGTTCGAGCATCTTCTTCTCGCGGGCGTGCGGGGCGTGATCCGTGGCGATGCAGTCGAGCGTGCCGTCGGCGAGGCCCGCCATGATCGCTTCCACGTCGTCGGCCGTGCGGAGCGGCGGGCTCATCTTGAAATTCGAGTCGAAGCCGCGGAGGCATTCATCGGTGAGCGTGAAATGGTGCGGACACGCCTCGGCCGTGACCCGGGCCCCACGGGCCTTCGCAGCCCGCACGAGAGCCACGCCGCCCGCGGTCGACACGTGCATCACGTGGAGCCGTCCGTCCGTCACCTCGGCGAGGGCGATGTCGCGGCCGATCATCACCTCCTCCGCTGCGGCCGGCATCCCGGTGAGTCCAAGCACCAGCGACACGAGCCCCTCGTGCATCACGCCGCCGTGCGAGAGCTCGAGCACTTCTTCATGGGCCAGGATCGGCTTGTCGAACATGCGGCAATACTCGAGGGCCCGCCGCATCAGTTCGGCGTCGTACACCGGGGCCCCGTCGTCGCTGAAAGCCACCGCGCCGGCTTCGACGAGCTGGCCGATATCGGCGAGCTCCTTGCCCGCCCGGTCGCGGCTCACGCAGCCGACGACGAATACGTTGCAGGTGTCGGCCCGCGCCGCCTTCTGGTGGATGAACTCGACCGTCGACTGCGTGTCGATCGGCGGCTCGGTGTTCGGGATGCAGGCGACGCTCGTAAACCCTCCGGCGAGCGCGGCGCGGGTGCCCGTCTCGATCGTCTCGTCTTCTTCACGGCCGGGCTCGCGGAGATGCACGTGCATGTCGACGAGGCCCGGGCAGACGACGAGCCCCGTGGCGTCGATCGTCTCGTCGGCCTTGCCGATCGGCTGGGCGCCCTCCGCGCCCACGCCCACCACGAGGCCGTCGCGCACGAGCACGTCGTGCACGCCGTCGAGCCCCTGCGAGGGGTCGACCACCCGTCCGCCGCGGATCAGGAGCGTAGCCATCAGCCGGCCCTCCCTTGCTGCCCAGCCGCCTGGCCGCTGCGACTCCCGCAGGTGAGCCAGAGCACACCCATCCGCACGGCCAGGCCATTGGTCACCTGGTCGAGGATCAACGACTGCGGGCAGTCGGCCACCTCGGCGGTGACTTCGACGCCGCGGTTGATCGGGCCGGGCGCGAGGATGAGGAGGTCTCGCTTCGCCCGCTTGAGGCGTTCGCGCGTCATCGCGTAGAGATGGGCATATTCGCGGACCGACGGGAACGGCCGGGTGTTCTGCCGCTCGAACTGGATCCGCAGCAGATTGAGCACGTCGCAGCGGGGCACGATCGCATCGAGATCATGCGACACCTCGACGCCCAGTTCACGCCAGCGGTGCGAAACGAGCGTGGGCGGGCCGCAGAGGATCACCTTCGCACCGAGCTTCATGAGCCCCCACATGTTCGACCGCGCCGTGCGGCTGTGGGCGATGTCGCCCACGAGCCCGACCGTGGCGCCCGCGAGGTCGCCGCGATGCTCGCGGATCGAGAAGATGTCGAGCAGGCCTTGCGTGGGATGCTCGTGGGGACCATCGCCGGCGTTGATCACACCCACCGACAAATGGTTGGCGAGGAGATGCGGCGTGCCCGGCGTGGCATGCCGGACGACGACGGCATCGACGCCCATCGCCTCGAGATTCTTGGCAGTGTCGATAAACGACTCCCCCTTCGACAGACTGCTCGACGAGGCCGCGAAGTCGACCACGTCGGCGCCCAGCCGGCGGGCTGCGAGCGAAAAACTCGTCCGGGTACGGGTCGAGTTCTCGAAGAAGAGATTGACGATCGTCTTGCCGGTGAGCACCGAGAGTTTGCGGCGGCACCCTTCCGTGGCCTCCTTGAACCGCGCCGCCGTGTCGAGCAGCAGACGGATTTCCTGCGTGGAGAGCCGTTCGAGGTCGAGCAGATTGCGATGCCCCCACCCATCGGGGAAGGCGTCGGGCTCGAAGGACGTCGCTGGCATGCGGGGGAATCTCGGCAGGTGGGGCAGAATTCTACATCGAAGCCTGAAAAACCGCTCCTGCCCCCCCACCACCGGTGTTTCCCGAACCTTCGTTCTGGCCTTGCTGCCGCGATCCGCGGCTTTCTACTCTCCCGGCTCCCTCGGCTCCACCCGGCCCGCAGGGATCTGTTGGAAAGCGCCCCGCCCATGCCGATCAGCGGACTATCCACACGCAACGCCCTCCGGCTCCTGGCCGGTATCGTACTCGTCGCGCACAGCGGATGCATGTCGGCACTGACGACGGCCAGCCTCCGCGACGTGCTCCTCGACACTGTCGATTCGCTCGCGGAGGCCACGGCGCTCGATGAGGCCGCCAGCACCGACGCGTCGCCGAGCGTCGCGACGGATGAGGCGGCCGACGATGACGCGCTCGTTTCAGAGCCGCCGAAGCCTTTTTCACTCGACGAGGCCGTCGATCGGGCCGTGGCCCGCCTGAACGGCGTCGGCCAACTCGACCCGGCCACACAGGCCACTCTTCTCTCGATTCTCGAAAACACGAACCCGCAGGATTGGCCCGCCGCCATCGACGCGTTCACGGCATCTCTCGAGGCCCACAGGCCACCCCAGCCGATCGCAGCGCCGACTCCCCCTCCCGTAGCGCCTCCCCCCGTCCCGCCCGCGCTCGTGATGGCAGCGACTGCCACCGAGCCCGAGCCCCACGAGCCGCTCATGTTTCCTGCGACGAGTGCAACGCATCAGGGATCCCCGGCGACGGCAGGATTCATCGAGCCGGCACCCGCGCCGTCGACCGATGCCGCCCTCGCCTTTCCAGTTGCGGAGACCGAACCGGAAAAGGTCGCCTTCGTCGAAGCGGCCCGGCCCGTCGGCCCGGAGCAGGTCGTGTCGTTCGGGCCGCCGTCACCTGCCGCCCTCGACCCTGGCGTCGTCGCGGCTCCCGTGGCCGCTGAAGACCCGCTCGCCGGCGAGACACCGACGGATAGCGAGCTTGGCGATGCGTCGCAGGCGTCGCACGCCGTTCCCGCCACGCCCGCCTTCGCGGTTTGCAATGCCTGCTTCGTCACCCGTGTGCGCGCCTGGGGCGCGGTCGACCGCTTCCCTGCGGCGGCGTTTCGCCCCGGCCAAGACGTGATCGTCTATTTCGAGATCGACGCCCCGACAGCCCGTCAGTCGGCGGCAGGCCACACCACGTGCATCGACACGCTGTTCCGACTCGTCGCAGCCGACGGCCGCCAGATCGGGCAGTGGGACTTCGAGCCGATCGAAGAGACCTGTCACGCCCCGCGCCGCGACTACTTCGCCCGGTACTTCCTTCGCGTGCCCGAGACCGCCCCGCCTGGTCCGTGCCGTCTCGACTTCGTGGTCACCGATCGTGTCACCGGCACCTCGACCCAGTCCCACCTCGACCTCGAAGTCCGCTGACCGTTTTTGGAAACGGACGGCGCTTCGCCCACGCCAGCCTACGGCGGCGGCAGTGGCTTGATCTCTTCGGGCTTGGCATCGCCCGGAAGTTGCAACGGTTCGTCGGGGAACTGGGCCGGTGGTCGGCCGTCGGCGGCCGGGGCCGGCGGCGGATTTCCCAGTTCGCGCTCGAAGGCATCGAGGCCCGTCGCGGCTGGAGCGTCGGGCCGGGGCGGAAACTCCTGCAGCTGCAGGAGGTCGGCGATCTGCACGGCACCGGTCCAGCGATCGGCCTGTGCCTCCACAAAGGCGAGTTCCGTCTCGGTGAGGATCCGCTGGGCCTGCAGGAGGCTCAGGAACGTGACTTCACCGCGGCCGTAGAGCGTCTGCGTGAGCTGCACCGTCTCGCGGGCCTTCGGCAGGATGTACTGCTCATACCACTCCACGAGCCGCTGCGATGTGCGGTAGTTGGCGATCGCCTGGGCGGCACGGTTTGCGAGGTCGAGCTCGATCGTGCGCAGATCGGCCCGCGACGACGCGATCTCGGCCCGGGCAGACCGGATGTTGCCCTGATTGCGATCGAACAGCGGCACAGCCATCATCACCTGTGCGAGACCCTGATCCTGCGGCGGACCGCCCACCTGCCGCTGATAGCCGCCGAGCAGGTTGACGTTTGGGATCGGCTGGACGACGGCCCGCTCGAGGGCCCACTGCGCCCGGGCGATCTCCGCTTCGGCCGCCCGTGGCTTGGCGTTGAGCCGCACGATGGCCTCCTGGAGGGCCTTGAGATCGAAGTTGGGCAGCCGCTGAAAAAGATCAGCGTCGAGCCTGCCGATATCGACACGCGGCAGGCCGATCGCGGCCGCCAGCTGCCGCCGGCGCAGTACGCGTTCCAGCGGTCCCCGTGTCGCCAGCGCCAGCGCCGCACGCCGTCCGCCAGCTGTCACACGCGCGCTGCACGCGGGCGCGTCTTGCGCCGTTGCGCCGCGCCCTACGGATTCCGGTG
>JBMLMS010000318.1:0-6859 GCA_049243925.1 Pirellulales bacterium | reverse complement strand
GCGGGTGCAGCACGCCCTCGAGGCCGCGGCCCAGGCTGCCGGCCTGCCGCTCGAGATCCGGCCCGATCGCCACTTCTTCTCGTCGCGCGACGAGTTCGCCGCCCATGCAAAGGGCCGCAAGCAGTTGCGGCTCGAATATTTCTATCGCCCGCTGCGCGAGAAGTTCGGCGTGCTCATGGACGACGGCGAGCCGGCGGGCGGCCAGTGGAACTTCGATGCCGACAACCGCGGAGCGTTTCCGAAGTCGGGGCCGGGCCGCCTCCCGCAGCCGACTCGATTCACGCCCGACGCGATCACGCGCGACGTCATCGATCTCGTGAACACCCGGTTTGCAACGCACCCCGGCAGCCTCGCGAACTTCGACTGGCCCGTAACGCCCGCCGATGCCCGCACAGCCCTCGATGATTTTCTCGCCCATCGCCTCGCCACCTTCGGCCGGTATCAAGACGCGATCTGGACTGGCGAGCCGTGGCTCTACCACTCGCGGCTCGCGCAGGCGCTGAATATGAAGCTGCTTGATCCACGCGACGTCGTCGCGGGCGCCGAGCGGGCCTACCGTGCCGGCCAGGCCCCGCTCGAGGCGGTGGAGGGCTTCATTCGCCAGGTGATCGGCTGGCGGGAGTATGTCCGCGGCGTCTACTGGCACTTCATGCCGGAATACGAACGCCGCAATGCCCTCGGCGCCGACCGTCCGCTGCCGAACTTCTATTGGACGGGCGCGACAGACATGAACTGCCTCCAGGACGCCCTCGCCCAGACGCTCGAATACGGCTATGCCCACCACATCCAGCGGCTCATGGTGACCGGGCTCTTCGCGCTCCTTGCCGGCATCAAGCCCGAGGACGTGCACCGCTGGTATCTCGCCGTGTACGTCGACGCCGTCGAGTGGGTGGAGTTGCCGAACACGCTCGGCATGAGCCAGTTCGCCGACGGCGGCGTGATGGCCTCGAAGCCCTACTGCGCCACCGGCGCCTACCTCGACCGGATGAGCAACGCCTGCAAGGGCTGCCGCTACAAGCCGAAGGTCGCCAGCGGCCCCGACGCCTGCCCCTTCACGACGCTCTACTGGGACTTCTTGGCCCGCCACGAAAAGCTCCTGCGGAAGAACCAGCGGATGACGATGCAGCTCAAAAACATCGACCGCAAGCCGGCCGCCGACCTCCGCACGATCCGCCGCCAGGCGGACACGCTTCGAGACGGCCTGGCGTAGGCCCTCCTACTTGCAACTCTGTTGCATCTATGGCAGCATCCTGAAGTTTGCGGCAATCCCGCCGCGCCTCCTCAGGAGCTTTGGCCATGTCGCACAAACCCGCCAGCGATCCCCGCCCCGCCGTTCCGCAGGCCACTGCCGACCGCCGCCTGCCCGTCACCGTCCTCTCCGGCTTTCTCGGGGCCGGCAAGACCACGCTTTTGAACCACATCCTCACCAACCGCGAGGGGCTGCGGGTCGCGGTGATCGTCAATGACATGAGCGAGGTGAATATCGACGCCCGCCTCGTGGGCAGCTCGCTCGCCACGCCGGCTGCGAAGCTCAGCCGCACCGAGGAAAAACTCGTCGAGTTCTCCAACGGGTGCATCTGCTGCACGCTGCGCGAAGACTTGCTCGAGGAGGTGGCCCGGCTCGCGCGGGAGGGGCGGTTCGACTACCTGCTCGTGGAGAGCACGGGCATCTCCGAACCGCTGCCTGTCGCCGAAACCTTCACCTTCACCGATGAGCAGGGGGAGAGCCTGTCAACGCTCGCCCGGCTCGATACGCTCGTGACCGTCGTCGATGCCCGCAACTTTCTCGACGACTACTGCTCGCGCGACGAACTGCGCGACCGTGGCGTCGGCCTCGACGACAATGACTCGCGCGACCTCGTGCAGTTGCTCGTCGATCAGGTTGAATTCGCGAACGTCCTCGTGATCAACAAGACGGATCTCGTCGCGGCCGACGACGTCGCCTATCTCGAGGCGATCCTCAAGAAACTCAACCCGGCCGCGACGATCCTCCGCGCCGCGCATGGCACGGTGCCGCTTGCGACGGTGCTCGGCACGAAGGCGTTCGACATGGAACATGCCGCGAGCCACCCGGGATGGCTCGCCGAGGCTCCGGGCACGCACATTCCAGAGACGGAGGAATACGGGCTCTCGAGCCGCGTGTTCCAATCGCGGCGGCCGCTCCATCCCCAGCGCTTCTGGGATCTCGTCACCGGGCCGGCCTTCAAGGGCGTGATCCGCTCGAAGGGCTTCCTGTGGCTCGCGACGCGGCACGCGTGGGCGGGGATCTGGTCGAGCGCGGGCGTCGTGTCGAGCCTGCAGCCGGGCGGATCCTGGCTCGCGACGGCACCCGAGGAGGAGTGGCCCGAGGACCTCGATGCCGACGACATCGAGGCGATCTGGGAGGAGCCCTGGGGGGATCGGCGGCAGGAACTCGTCGTGATCGGGGCCAAGCTCGCGCCGGATCTGCTCGCGCGGTTGGAAGGCTGCTGCCTCACCGACGCCGAAATGGCCCTCGGCCCCGATGGCTGGCTCGAGTTCGACGATCCGTTCCCTGCCTGGCGGATCGCCGACGACGGCGATGACGACACGGTGGTCGAGGACGATCGCTCTCGCTGACGATCAGCCCCCCGAAGGGCAGCCCGCCGCACACGCCGCCTGCAGGGCCGCTCGGTGGGCGCGGCCGGCGGCGAGCACCTGCTTGAGCTCCGCGGCCACGTGCTCGCGGTCGATCTCCTCGGGATCGAGCACCGCGTGCTCCAACGCCTCGATCCGCTCACGGAGTGTCTCGGCGGCGGCGGCCATCTCGCGGCTCACGCTGCCGCGGCGGATCCAGATCCCCACCTCCGTGCGCCGCACAAGATCCTCCCACGCCGCGATCCAGACCTGCGTGCGGCGCTTGTCGCCGGCGAGCGCGGCCGAGTGGGTCTCCGTCTCAACCGTCCGCAGATCCTCGAGGCAGGTGGGCAGATCGGGATAGTACAGATAGGCCGCCACCCCGCTGAGTGCGACCAGGCCGCCGAGGAGCACCACGCCGAGCACTGGCGCCGGCACCGTCACGTCGAGCGAGGGGCTGCGTGATCGGCGGTCGGCGATCGCCGCCCCCTGCGCCAGCCGCGCTTCGATGCTCCGGCGCGGATCGAACACCGCAAGCGCGGCCCCGGCCGCCACGAGGCCGGCCAGGAGCCCGAGCGCCGACCAGGCATGGGCCGGCACGCGGTCGGCAAGCAGCGCGATGCTCCGAGCCACGGGATCGGCCGTCTCGGGCGGAAACGGCATGCAGAACACGTCGAACGCGTGCGTGTGATCCTCGGGGGGCGAATCCCGGAACGACAGCGGCCGCTCGATCGCCGCGGCCACGAGGAGCACCGCGCCGAAGAACACTGCCAGCCACCAGGCCGTCCGCCGCCCGCCCCACGATCGCCACGCCCAGGCGATGAGGCCGAGGTTGAGTCCCGCCCCCACCGACAGGAGCACGAACGCCGCGCCCACCGAGTTGCCATGATCGAACATCGAGCCGATCTGCATCATCGCGTCGGTGGGTGTGAGGAAGGCCGGCGTGCCGACAGCCGCCATCAGCGGCGGCGCCCAGGGATCGAACGCCTTCATCGACCGTTGTAGGTTTCCAAACGGCAGGCATGCCGCGAGCAGCCCCACGCCCAGGAGGGCGATGGCGGCGTAGCCCGCGGTCGGCCCCGCCGCCTCCCGCACCATCGCGAGCAAGAGCGCCACAGCCCGCCGCCAGCCGGGCGGAATCCGCGGCTCATCCGCTGGAGGCGGCGCATCCTCCGCGTTGCCCAGCCGTTCCCAGGCGAGCCCCACGACGGTCACGACCGCCATCGACGCCAGCGCGAAGCCGACGATCACGAGCGGGTGCGAGAGCGTGAGCCCGTAGAGCAGCGAGATCGGATTGAAGAGCGGCGCGGAGACGGCGAACGCGAGCACCGCGCCACCGGCGAGGCCGGCCCGCCTGAGCTCCCGGGCCACCGGAATCGCGCCGATCGAGCAGACCGGCAGGAGCATGCCGAGCAGCCAGGCCCGCACGAGCGACCACCACGAACCGGCGGCCAGCAGCCGCCGGGTGAGGGCGGTGCCGAAGAGTTCGCGGATCACCGCCGCCACGACCAGGCCGCAGAGCACCGTCGGCGCGGCATTCGCCGCCGCCGCCACTCCCCGACACACGGCCCCGCAGGCCATCACCAGCCATTCATGCATCGCCATCGTGGTTCTCCCTGTTCTCGGTGTGGTGGATGAAAGCGGCCGGTCATCCGCGGCGGCCGCCCAGCGGCACGGCCACCCGGTCGAGCGCGTCGGCGACGAGCCGGTCGCTCTCCGCCGGCGCGAGCTCGAGCCGCACGCCGAGCACCGGCCCGGCCACGTGCCGCACGTCGTCGGGCGTGACATGGTCCCGTCCCTGAATCACCGCCCAGGCCTGGGCCACTCGCTGCCAGATGAGCAGGCCGCGCGGGCTCGGGCCGCCCGTCGCGCCTCGCAGTTCGCGGCACGTGCGGCCCACGTCCACGAGATACGCGGCCACGGCGTCGTTCACGAGCAGTTCCGACGTCATCTCCTGCAGCCGTTCGAGCGCGGCCGTGTCGAGGATCGCGTCGGGGGTGTCCTCCTCCTGCTGAGGTGCCCTGGCGGCCTCGAGCAGGGCCAGCTCCGTGGCCCGGTCGGGCGCGCCGATCGACAGGCGCATCGCGAACCGGTCGAGCTGGGCCTCGGGGAGCGGGTAGGTGCCGAGATGCTCGTGCGGATTCTGCGTGGCCACGACGAAGAAGCCCTTCGCCAGCCGGTGGCATTCGTCGTCGATCGTCACCTGCCGCTCGGCCATGGCCTCGAGCAGCGCGCTCTGCGTCCGCGGCGTGGCCCGGTTGATCTCGTCGGCCAGGAGGACGTCGGCGAACACCGGCCCGGCCCGGAACTCGAACGAGCGAGATTGTTGGTTGTAGAGCGTGAAGCCGGTGATGTCGGTGGGGAGAAGATCGGGCGTGCACTGGATCCGCGCGAACCTGCCTCCCACGAGCGCGGCCAGGCCCTTGGCGAGCGTCGTCTTGCCCAGGCCGGGCGGATCCTCGATCAGCAAGTGCCCTCGGGCGAGCAGGCAGGCGAGCGCGAGATCACAGGCCTCCGCCTTGCCGCGGAGCGTTTCCCGGAGCCGGTGCCGCAGCCTCTCGACGAGCCCGAGCGAATGGTCGAGGTCGGTGCGTTCAGGGCTGATCATGACGGTTGCCATCGGTGGGCCTCCTGGGTGGCTGAACGACTGCCGTGCGCGGGGCCGCGGAGTCGGTCGACGGTGACGAGGGCGGCTGTGGCCTCGGCGATGCGGTAGTGGTGGTGCGAGCGGTCGGCGGGCGTCGCAGGCCCGTAGGCTGCCCGCTCGAAGCCGGCGAGAAACGCTCGCAGTGTGTTTGTGTGCACGGCCGGCGCCAGCGTCCGCCGATGCCAGTCGCGCACCGTCTCCGACGGCCGCTTCGAGCAGCCGGCGAGCCAGGCCCGCCAGGCAATGAGGTGCCAGGTCGCCCGCGCCGGGCACACGTCCCCGCGCCGCATCGCCTGCCGCCACCACGCCGTCGCCAGGGCATCGACGCACCACCGCCACCCGAAGCCCGCGCCCGCAGCCAGCAAGGCGAGCCCGGCACCGATCGCCGCGATGATGATGGCCCGCGCACGCATCCACGCGGCCGCTGCCCGCAGGCCGTCGAGCGCCAGCGTGGACCACGGCACGGTCGGCGGCCGCACGCGATAGCCCGGCGTCGGTTCGAGCGGTATCCAGCGGCCCGAAGCGTCGCGGATCTCGGCCCACACATGCGCGTCGTCGGCCGTGGCGACGAGCCGTCGCGACCGCACGTCGCGCCGGTCGCCCGACACGTGCAGGCCTCCGACCATCCGCGTGGCATAGCCGCCGGCCCTGAGCAGGATCGCGGCGGCGCCGGCAAAGTCGTAGGGCCGCCCGCGGTGCGAAACCGTGAGCACGTGCCGGAGCGTGTCGGGGCAGTCGGCCGGCGGGCTCGCCGCGTCGTCGCGGACGATCCGGCGCTGGATCTCGGCCACGATCCGCGCCACCTGCGGCCAGCCCGCGGCCGCTGGATCGCGATCGATCCCCCAGGCGTCGAGCACGTCGGCCGCCCAGGCGGGTGCATCGTCGCGCAGGTTTGCATCGACCGCCGGCGGCGTGGTGACCGCGATCGCGCCCGTGGCATCGACGCCGCCCGCAAGGCTCCGCGCCTGCACCGTCGTGCCGGCCGTCGCCTCGATGCCGTCGAGCGTCACGACATCGGCGGCGGGCGTGCGGAAGAAGTCGGGCCGGTCGATCTTGTCGATCCGCATGGCATCGGCCCGCGCGGGCAGCGGCAGCACACCGGTGCGGACGGTGCCGATCGTGATCGCATGGATGTCGGCGGCGTCGAGGGGCGGCGCCGGCACCTCCTGCCACCGCATCCAGTCGCCGCCGGCATGCTCGAGCCGGCAGTCGCGCGGCGCCGCGGCCAGCGGCGAAGTCTCGCGCCACGACCGGCCATCGAACGCGTCGTAGACGGCGAGCCTGAGATGGGCCGGGGCGGGGCCCGTGAGCGTCACGAGCGCCCGGGCGGCAAGCTCGGTCGTGGGCCGGCGCGCCCGCGGGCGGGCCTTCCGCACCGTGGAAAATTCCCGGCCGGCGTGCTCGCTGTCGGCCAGGTGCTGGTCGGTGGGCGGAAGATCTTGGGGCCCGAGACCAAAAGCCCGCTGTCGTTCCTCGTTCTTCGGCTTCGGCGGCTCGCCGTAGAGATCGTTGAAGAGATCGTAGAGCGAAGGCTTGTGGCTGGTGACGAAGACGCCTGAGTTCACCGGCCCCGTGGCCTGCGGATTTTTTTCCGCGGCGACGAGATTCTCGCCGTCC
>JBMLMS010000317.1:0-9557 GCA_049243925.1 Pirellulales bacterium | reverse complement strand
CGCTGATGAAGGCGGGCTTGCCGAGGAGATCGGCCTTCTTGATGTGCTCCATGCCGCCGGGGCCGAACGACGTGAGATCAAAGTCGGGGGCCGGGCTGCCGACCTTCACTTCGTTGCCGACGAGTGTGAGCGGGTTGCCCTTGAACGTGACTGCACCGTGCCGACCCATGGACGTGTCTCCTGCGAAAGAAGCGTGATCGAGTGTGAACTCCGTGTCGGCAGTATTGCGTCGATTTGGCGGGCGGCAAGCCGGGCCGATGAACGCCGCCACCGCGACGAAATCCCGCCCGACTGGTACGATGCGGCCGTCCGCGAGGGGCTCCAGCCTGCGGCATTTCCCGGGACGAACGACGGCGTATGCGGGCGATCGGACGGTTTGGACAACTCCTCGGCCTCGGCATTCCCGTGTTCGCGGTCGTGCTGCAACTCGGCGGACGGCTGCTGCCCAGCCAGATGCTCGTGATGCTGATCGCCGCCGTGTGTTGTTTTTGGATCGGCAGAATCCTGGAGGGCTACGCGTCGCGATGATGCACCCGCTCCTACTCACCCCCGTCTTCCGCCGCTATCTCTGGGGAGGCCGCCGGTTCGCAACCGCGCTCGGCCGCGACCTCCCCCCCGGCGACGACTTCGCAGAGTCGTGGGAAGTCGTCGATCGGCCCGGGCCGGACGGCGGCGATCAAAGCATCGTTGCCACCGGGCCACTCGCCGGCCGGACGCTCGGCGACCTTGTTCGCAGTCATGGCGGTGAACTGCTCGGACGCCACGCGGGGCTCCCGACGTTTCCGCTGTTGTTCAAGTTTCTCGATGCCTGCCGCGACCTGTCGGTGCAGGTGCATCCCGACGACGAGCGGGCCGCCCGTCTCGTGCCGCCCGACCGCGGCAAGACGGAAGCGTGGTACGTGATCGATGCCGAGCCCGGCAGCCGCATCTATGCCGGATTGGCACCGGGCGTCGGGCAGCCCGAGCTCGCCGCCGCGATCCGCGCCGGCACATGTGCGACGGTGCTGCACTCCTTCGCGGCCCGCCCGGGCGACTGCATCTTCATTCCGGCCGGCACGGTGCACGCGATCGGTGCCGGCCTGCTGATCGCCGAGATTCAGCAGTCGAGCGACGTGACCTACCGACTCTTCGACTGGAATCGGACGGGCCCCGACGGTAAGCCACGGCCGCTGCACGTGGATGCCGGCGTGGCGGCGGTGAGCCGCTTTGGACCTGTCTCACCCGTGCAATCCCACGATACGCCCGATCCTGCCGTCAAGCGGCTCGTGACGAGTGATTTTTTCCTCTTCGACGAGGTCCGTCCCGTCGGCTCCTGGGAAGTGGGCGGCGACGACTCCTGCCACGTCCTCGCCGTGCTCGACGGCACGCTCGCCTTCGACGACCACTGGGGCCTGCCTCCGGTCGGCCGCGGCCGCACGATCCTCATGCCCGCCGCCATCGGCCGTCAAAAGCTGACCGTCCTTCCTGGCCCGGCCGCGAAGCTTCTTCACGTCGCCCTCCCGTAGGACAGGCTTCAGCCTGTCCTGGGCATCCTCTCGGCTCGCGCCGCCGGCTTCCTGAAAACGTGGTTTGCCGAGGATTTCCGCCATGGAAACCGGCATTGGTCGGCAGACCAAGGGCGTCCTAGAGTCTCGGCATGCCCGCCCGCCTGCTGATTGCCGTGATGATCGCCTCTGCCGCGAGCGGCTGCGCGTCGCTCGGCAAACCCGACTGGCTCGATCCGGGGCCGGCGGCGAATCAGCGCCGCAAGGCGGTGCGATTCGATCCATATCTTCAAGACGATATCGCGCCGTCGCAGCTGCGGCTCTCGATCATGGATGGGTCGCGGCCACGCGATTTTCTCGAGCCGGTGCCTGAGGTGAAGCGGGCCCGGTGGTGGTCGCCCCAACAGTAAGCCGCCGTGGCTACCGGGCGCCGCGCGGCCTTCATCGCCCCGCCACAGCCGCCTGTGTATGATCGGGCTCTCGATGACCGCCTCGTGCGGGCTCGAAGACTTCGTTCGCGCCTCCTGAGGATGCTCTCCAGTGCCAGCCCCCGGCCCCTCCGACAAGCCGTCTCGGATCACGTCGCGCCGCCGACCCAAGCCCGCCGCCCCCGCCACTTCCCGCGGTGCAGCCGGCGCGTTCCGCCCGGTCGACGACGGGCTCGAACGGCTGCAAAAGGTGCTCGCCGCCGCCGGGCTCGGCAGCCGCCGCGCCTGCGAGGAGTTGATCACCACCGGCCGTGTCGAGGTCGATCGGAAGGTCGTGGCGGAGCTCGGCAGCCGCGTCGATCCGCGGCGCCAGGAGATTCGTGTCGACGGTGAACGCCTGCCCGACCCGAAGCGGGTCGTGTTCATGCTCAACAAGCCGGTCGGCGTCGTCACGACGAACTACGACCCTTCCGGCCGGCCGCGTGTCGTGGACCTCGTGCCCGGTGAACAAAGGCTGTTTGCCATCGGCCGGCTCGACCGAATGAGCGAAGGGCTGATCCTCGTCACGAACGACGGCGAACTCGCCAACCTGCTCGCCCACCCGCGGTATGGTGTCGAGAAGAAATATCTCGTGCAGGTGGCGGGAGTGCCGACGACCGAGACGCTCGACAAGCTCCGCAAGGGGATTCAGCTCGCCGAGGGCACCGCACGGGCCCAGCACGTGACGCTCAAGACCCAGCACAAGCAGAGCTCGGTGCTCGAGATGGTGCTCGACGAAGGCAAGAATCGCGAGATCCGCCGGATGCTCGCCCAACTCGGGCACAAGGTTCACCAGCTGAAGCGGGTGGCAGTGGGCGCGCTGTCGCTCGGCGGCCTGCTCCCGGGCCAGCACCGGCTCCTGGCCTGGAGCGAGATCGATGCCCTCCGCCGCGACGCGCTGGCTCATGTCGGCTCGGGCCGCGGTCCGAGCCACGATGCACGGGGGCGGCGGCCGCCGCCCGCGGGCCGACCGGGCCGATTCGACCGCCCCCGCGACGGCGGTGGCCGGCCGGGGAAGCCACCCCGACGGCGGCCTGACGGTCGCGACGAGGAACACCAAGGCGGGCGGCCACTGCGGCCGGCCCCTCGGCCCCGCAAGCGGCCGGGCAAGGCCTCGTCCTGGAGAAAGCCGCGCGGCTGACGGCACGTGCGCGAGCCTTCATGACCATGAGCCACCCTGCCGCCTCCTCCGAAGCCTGCCGCACCGGGTTTGCCGATGCGGCCGAATACCTCACGGCCCGGGTGGTGTTCAACCGCCCGATCGCCGACGGAACCTTTCGCATCCGTCTGGAGTGCCCCGCGCTGGCTGCGGCGGCCCTCCCTGGGCAGTTTGCGATGCTTCGCCTGCCGGATCGGCACGATCCGCTCCTCGCCCGGCCGTTTGCCTTCTACGACACGTTCCGAACCGCCCTCGATGATGTTCCGGACGGCCATCCCGAGGAGCGCCGCTACGCCGACTTCGTGTACCTCGTGCACGGCAAGTTCACGACCGCGCTCCAGCACGTGAAGCCGGGCGACGAGATCGTCGTCTGGGGTCCGCTCGGCAACGGGTTTGCGGCCGTTCCGCCCGTCGACCATCTCGTGCTCGTGGCCGGGGGCATTGGCCAGACGGCCCTGCTGGCCCTGGGACGCGAGCGTTTGGGACGGGCGGCCTACGGTCGCATCGGCGGGCACCAGACCGCCCAACGGGTGACGCTCTGCTGGGGCGCACGGACGGCGGCCATGTTTGGCGACACAGGCGACTTCCGCGCGGCGGGCATCGACGTGCACCAGGCCACGCTCGACGGCTCCACAGGCCGGCAGGGAACGGTCATCGACCTTCTCGACCACCTCGCGGCCTCAGGCGTACTCCAGGTATCGCCCGCCGCCCTCCACGTCGCGTGCTGCGGCCCTGATGGCATGATGGCGGCGGTGTCTCGCTGGACAAGCCGTCACGGGATCGGATGCCACGTGTCGCTCGAAGCACCGATGGCCTGTGGCATCGGCATCTGCTTCACGTGCGTCGCCCGGATCCGCGAGGAAGGCGGCGATGGCTGGGACTACCGCCGCACCTGCATCGAGGGGCCCGTGTTCGAGGCCCCTCGGATCGTGTGGGAGGCCTGAGCCCGACGGGCGTCAGGCCTTGGCCTTGGCCTTCGGTGCGGCCGCCGCGCCACCCGTGGCAGCCGTCCGCACGCGGGCCGAGATCCGCGACTTGATCCGGGCGGCGCGGTTGGGATGAATCGTGCGCTTCGCGGCGGCCCGGTCGGCCTTCCGCGCCAACACTTTGAAGTGCTCGCGGGCCGTGGCGACGTCGCCGCTCGTCAGCGACTGGAGCACCTTCTTCATCTCCGACTTGATCTCCGACTTGATCGCGCGGTTCCGCTCGCGGGCACGGAGATTTTGACGGAGTCGCTTCTTGGCGCTGACCGAATGGGGCATTCCAGATCCTCGGCTAGGAAAAACGGGCTATGAAAAACGGTGAACGGTAGGGGGAATCGCAGGGCGGGGGAGGCTCGGGGCCTCATCCGCCGGGACTGTTATCTTTCGGCGCGGCCAACTTGTCCAGACGCTGGGCCACATCGCGGTATCCGAAGTCGAGTCCGGCCAGGGTGCCCAGGTATTTTTGGGCGGAATCCCTGTCGTCGAGGCCGGCCGCCAGCACCCCCGCGCGGTACAGGGCCCGCTTCCGTAATTCCGCCTCCCGGTCGGTGAGCGACTCGACGGCGGTCACGTAGTTGCGCATGGCGAGCTGGTATTGCTTGATCTTCTGAAAGCATTCGCCGAGCTCCAGCGACACGCCCCCCTTGCGCCGCGGATCCTGGAGGACGTCTTGGAAATGCCTGATCGCCTCCACATGGTTGCCGGCCGCCTTGAGCCGCATCGCCAGCTCATACCGCCAGGTGAGGTTTTCCGGGTAGCGGGCGCTGCGGGCGGAGTAGATCTCCACCTCGTGCTTGATCTGCGCCGCCTTGAGCCGCTCGAGCATCTCGCGGTTGCCGGCCGTGTCTTCCGTCTGGAGCCGCTGCTCCGCCACGTGCACACGGTGCCGCGCCCAGCGCAGCTGCCGGTCTTCGAGATGCTCGCGCACCTTGAGATCGTTGCCCGATGCGGCGAGCGCCTTCACGAGCACCGCCTCCGCCTCCTCCATGCCGCTGTCCCGCTCCAGGAGATCGGCGAGCTCGAGGTATGACTCGATGTCCGACGGCTTCGCCTCGATCGCCTGCCTGAGCACCGCGACGCGGTCGACGGGTGCTGCCGCCTGCTGCCCCGGTGCGGCTGCCTTCCCACCGGCCGCCGGAGCCCGGCCGGTCATGCCATGGCCGGCGACGATCGTCTTCTCGACCTGCAGGCGGGCGATTTCCCGCTGTGCCTCGTCGGCGAGCGCTTTGACGTTCGCCACCCGCACCCAGCACGCGATCGCCTGATCGAACTCGCCGTGGTTGGCCAGAAAGCGGGCGCACTGCCGATTCACTTCGGGATCGGCCGGAGCTGCGTCAAGCGCGCTCTTGAGATACACCCGCTGGGCGTCGTGCAATTGGAGCTGGCCGCAGGCATCCGCCATGGCCAGATGAACCATGTGATCCGACGGGGCGACCTTGAGAATCTCGACCCCCTGCCTGATCACCTCGCGCCACTGGGCCTTGTCGGCAAACTTTTTCAATCCACCGGCTTTCGAGGTCGGCCAGAGACCGGACAAACCACCCGTCTTCTTGGCCCCGTGCTTCTTCTTGAGCACCGCCATCAGGCTCTGCAGGTAGATGGCGTTGCCGGGATCGCCGAGCACACACTGCGAAAACATCTCGATGGCGTAGTCGAGGTTCGTGGCGGCATTTTGGTTGCCCCGCTGGAAACACTGCGACAGCCGCGACCGCTCGGCGGGCGAGAGCTGGGCCGTCGTGGGCGACACCGCCGAGATGCCCGGAGTGGGCGCGGCCGCTGGAGTCTCGTTCGGCATGGCGGATGACCACGGCGCGGAGCGCGGGGCGGGGAGGGGCTGAGGTATGATGGCGTGCGTGTCGAGACCCATGAGTGTAGTGCCCGTGCTGCTGCCCACAAACACCGCGTCCGTCGCCGCCCCTGGTCGCGTTATCTTCGTCGGTGCCGGCCCCGGCGACCCCGGCCTGCTCACCGTGCGTGCCGTGGAGTGCCTCCGCCGGGCCGACGTGATCGTGCACGACGTGCTCGTGCCGGCCGCCGTGCTGGATGTCGCCGGCACCCGCGCCGAACGGATGCCTGTTCCACGCTCGCCCCACGGCGAGGAAGATCCTGGCATCGCCGTCGGCAGACTCCTCGTCGATCTCGCGCGACACCACGGCCTCGTCGTGCGTCTCAAGGGGGGCGACCCCACGGTGTTCGCCCGCCTCGCCGAGGAACAAGAGCCCCTCCGGGCAGCCGGCATCACCTGGGAGATCGTCCCCGGTGTCACGGCGGCCCTGGCGGCGGCGGCCGCCGCCGGCATCCCGCTGACGAGCCGCGCCGCCGCCTCGAGCGTGACCTTCCTCACCGGCCATGAAGCCTGCGACAAGGAATCGCTGCTCGACTTCGCCGCCCTGGCGCGGCTGCCCGGTACACTCGTCGTGTACATGGGTGTGGAGCAGGTATCGCACTGGTCGCGCAGCCTGATGGCGGCTGGAAAATGTGGCGACACGCCCGTGGCGATCGTCAGTCGGTGCTCGTGGCCTGAGCAGCGGACGTGCATCACGACGCTCGCCCGGTTGGGCGCCGAACTCGACCGTTGCCGCTGGACGGCGCCCGCGATCGTGATCGTCGGCGACGTCGTCGGCCGGCAGTCGGTGGACGATCCTGCATCCGGAGGTGTGCTCGCAGGTCGCACGATCCTCGTCACTCGACCGGCGGGGCAGGGGGCCGACCTCGCGGCGCTCGTCGCGGCCCACGGTGGGTCGACGGTTCACGTGCCCGTCATCCGCATCGGCCCCCCCGACTCATGGGAGCCGCTCGACCGGGCGATCGACACGGCCGACACCTACGATTGGATCGTGTTCGCAAGCGCCAATGGCGTGCGGGCCTGGTGCGAGCGGCTCCGGCACACAGGCCGTGACATTCGCCAGCTGGGCACGGCCCGCATCGCGGCGATCGGCCCGGCCACGGCGCGGGAGGCGGCAGAGCACGGCATCCGGTGCGATCTCGTGCCCGACGACCATCACTCCGAAGGCATCGTGGCCACGCTGGGCCAGGAGGCACGCCGCGGCCGATTCCTGCTCGTGCGGGCGAACCGGGGCCGCGACACCATGCGGCACGGCCTCGAGGCGCTCGGGCACCAGGTGGCCGAGGTCGCGGCCTACGCGAGCCATGCGGCCGAGCCGGTCGACGCGGAGACACTCGCGACGCTTGCCGAGCGTGTCGACTGGATCACGGTCACGAGCTCGTTCATCGCGGCGTCTGCCAGGCGGCTGTTTGGCGATCACCTTCCGGCATGGAAGGTCGCGAGCATCAGCCCCGTCACGACCGCAGCGCTCGTCGCCATGGGGGTGACACCCACCGTGGAAGCAGAACGCCCGACGAGCGAAGCGCTCGTGGCCGCGATCACCCGGTGGGAGGCCGCCCACCACGACCTTGCGCACACCGCAGGGTCGGCGAAATCGACCCGCATGGCCGACGCTCCCACGACTGATCAGGTGGATTTGGGCCCCGCGGCCCGCCGATAGCACCTCAGGGCTTTGAGGCATCCGGGGCGTCAGGACATGCGGAGTGATCGAAGGCCGGCGACCGTCGTGGTCTGCTGTGGCGTGCCCGCCGGGGCGTCGGAGTTCGCGGATTGGGTGGAGATTGCCGCGCGGTCGCGCCTGCCCGTCACGTGGGCGGTGCGCCCCACGGAGATGGCCATGGCCGTCGACATGCTCGGCCTGCGGACGCCGCCCGCCGATCTGGCGCTCGCGCTCGGCGGCGACCAGCTCCAGTCACGACCCACGCTCCGCCGCGAGCTTGCCGCGGCCCGCGCGATCACTGGCCCCATCGAGTGCGTGGTGGTCACGGGCGCCGATGCACTGGAGCATCGAGCGTTGCTCGTCGAGCAGGGCGTGCACACGATCGCCGTCGGTGGATTCGATGCCGCGCCCCGCAGCAGCCGCCGCCCGGCCCCTGCCGGCTGGCCGTGCCGCAGCGTCGTGTGGGGCCTGTGGGAAGTGCAGACCGTGCCCGAGCCCGCCCGCCCCGCCGTGAGCCGCTGGCTCCCATGGGCCGTCGGGCCCCGCCTGGCACCCGGCACGCTCACGGTGGTGCACATCGACCCTCACACCCGTGGCTCGCGGTCGGGCCTCGCCAGATTCGAACGGCTGGCGACATGGATCACCCGACAGGCAGGCCGTGTCGACGCAGCGCGGCTTTCAGACCTACCTGACCTGCTCCGGGCCGCGGGGCAGCGAGACACCGGCTCCGTGCTCCGCCAGGCGGCCTGAGCCAGACCCTGAGCCGAACTCAGGTCCGCGCCTTCTCCAGCAGCGTCCAACTGAGGTAGGCAAGAATCACACTGGCCACCACGAAGCACACGTCCAGGCCGATACTCACCCGCCGGAAGGGAAATCCGGCGGCCAGATCGGCCAGAAATAGGATTCCGATGAGGCCGGACAGGATCAGCCCCAGGAGTGGCATGGCCTTCGACACCGCCGGTCCTCTGTGTTTGGCACCTGAAGTGCACCCGATTCACCAGCGGATACCATAATCGACGTTTGCCGACGCGCCACCCGCGTGATTTTTTCGCCTCCACGTCCCACGGCCGAAGCCCTCGAACGCCCGATCGTCACGGCCTCCCCTCGACCAGCGAATCACCCCGTGCCACACGCAGCCCGCACCGCCGTCTACACCGGCTCGTTCGACCCAATCACACTCGGCCATCTCGACGTCATCGGCCGGGCGGCACGCATCTTCGACGCGCTGATCGTCGGCGTGGGCATCAACCCCGACAAGCAGCCGATGTTTTCGCTGGAAGAGCGTGTCGGCCTCGTCCAGGCCTCCGTCGCTCCTCTCGCCAATGTCCGGGTGGAGCTCTTCAGCGGCCTCTCCGTGGCCTTCGTGAAGGCCCAGGGCGCCCACGTGCTCCTCCGGGGAGTCCGCTCGCTCACCGACATCGAAGCCGAGTTCACGATGACGCTCGCCAACCGCAAGCTCGACGCCTCGGTCGAGACGGTGTTCCTGATGGCCGATGCGCAGTATTCGCACATCTCGTCGTCGCTCTTGAAGCAGATCACGCCGCTGGCCGACGACGAAGCCCTGCTGAAGTTCGTGCCCGAGCCCGTCGTGAAAGCCCTGCGCTCGAAGCTGGCGTGACGGCGTCTCGCCAGACGGGAGGGCAGCAGATAACCACCCGCATCCGGAGCCAAGGGAGGCATGCTCGACTACGGTCGTGTTGAGAGTACAGGACTCGTGGGTTTTGATCAGGCGCCCATAGTCCTCAACGACTCCCTTCGTCTGCGCGTGCCCACCGACCGTCTCCGCCGAAACTTCTTAACGCCTACGAGTTGGGGAGGCGAGGGGCTGCCCCTACCGTTGAGCCGGCGTATTTGACCAGCGGAGCCATGGATGGCGCAGCGCAGGCAAATCCGAGTGAGCCGGAGCCTGGAGGGCAATCCTGTTCGGCACGGCGATTGCCGTCCTGTGGGGCACAGCG
>JBMLMS010000316.1:0-3884 GCA_049243925.1 Pirellulales bacterium | reverse complement strand
GACGGCGCGTGGATCGGCAACTCCGGCTCGTGGATGGTCGGCGGCCTCGACAACAGCCCGGCCGTGGGTGACAAGTATCAGGGCGTGTACGGCGCGCTCAGCTGGGCGAGCGTTCCGCTCTGGACGAAGTTCTTCTTCCAGCTCGTATTTGCCGGAACGGCCGCCACGATTGTGTCGGGGGCCGTGGCCGAGCGGATCAAGTATCACGCGTTCGTGATCTTCAGCTTTCTGATGGCCCTCGTGATCTATCCGGTCACCGGCCACTGGGTGTGGGGCTTTGGCTGGCTCGCCAAGGACTGGAACTTCTGGGATTTCGCCGGCTGCACCGCGGTGCACTCCGTCGGCGGCTGGGCGGCTCTCACCGGCGCGCTCATTCTCGGACCCCGCATCGGCAAATATGGCTCCGACGGCCGCGTGCATGCGATCCCCGGCCACAACATGATGGCGGCCTTCATCGGCTGCCTCGTGCTCTGGTTTGGCTGGTTCGGCTTCAACCCGGGCAGCACGTTCGGCGTCGCCGCCGACGGCGGAGCCCTGGCCGCCCAGGTGGCAGTGAACACGAACATGGCCGCCGCCGCCGCGACGCTCACGGCGACGCTCACGGCCTGGCTGTTGCTCGGCAAGCCTGACATCGGCATGACGCTCAACGGCTGCCTCGCGGGTCTCGTCGGGATCACGGCCTGTGCCGCGTTCACCAACATCACCTGCTCGGCGATCATCGGTGCGATCGCCGGCGTGCTCGTGGTGCTCTCGGTGCTGTTCTTCGACAAGATCCGGGTCGACGATCCGGTGGGAGCCACGAGCGTGCACCTCGTGTGCGGCATCTTCGGCACGCTCTGCGTGGGCCTGTTCACGACGGCCGACCTCACCGGCACCGTGGCCAACACCCCGTTCGGCTGGGCCGCGGTGGGCGGCCCGTCTGCAGGCCTGTTCTTCGGCGGTGGCACCAAGCAGCTGATCGCTCAGCTCGTGGGTGTGCTGGCAGTCGGCGCCTACGTGGTGCCGGTGTCGGCGATCGCATGGCTCATCATCAAGGCGCTCGTCGGCCTGCGGGTCGCCCCGCAGGAAGAGATCGAGGGCCTCGACATCGGCGAGCACGGCAACGAGGCCTACCACGGCTTCGTGATGATGCGAACCGAGTAACGTCCAGAAGGATGCCCCAACGGCTTGGGTGGGCACTCCGCCTAGCTCACCCAGGCCGGGGCATTCTGGATATACGCGAAACATCGGCGTCCTGCCGATTTTCGCTTGGCAGGTCGGAGGCAAAGCCGAGGTTTGCCTCGACCTGCGATGGCTCGCCCTCCAGGCGAGCGTCGCGTAAGCCGAGGCAGTCCCGGAGGGATGCCGCGGCGCGAAAACCTGCCCCCGGCGGGCTTGGGCCGTCGCGGGCACAGCCAAGGTGTGCCCGGACGGCCTGCGGCCGGCATCCAGCCGGCCGTGGGCATGGCCTCTCGGCCATGCCGAGCGTAGGCCGTGCGGCGCCGGGCCTTTGGCCCGACTGCACGGCGGTCGATGGTGCGGCGAGAGACAGGTGGCTTGCCTGTCCGTGTGCTGTTCGTTGCTGATGGCTACGATGGGGAGCCCAGGCGGAGTCCATCCCATGAAGCTCATCATCGCGATCATCCAGCCCAACAAGCTCGAGGCCGTCAAGCAGGCGCTCTCGGATGTCGAGGTCTTTCGGCTCACCGTGCTCGACGTGCAGGGGTTCGGCCGGCAGCGTGGGCATGCCGAGGCCTATCGCGGCCACGAGATCGCCGTCAACCTGCTCCGCAAGGTGCAGCTCCAGATCGCCGTCAACGACGACTTCGTCGAGCCCACCATCGCCGCCATCGTGAAGGGAGGCCGGTCGGGCGACGAGGGGGAGATCGGCGACGGCAAGATCTTCGTGCTCCCAATGGACGAGTGCGTGCGCATCCGCACCGGTGAACGCGGCATCGAGGCCATTTGACCGAGCGCATCCGTTGGTGGTGTCGAGCCGGCTCGGGGGCGGCAAAAGTCGCCGCTTTGCGGTCTTTCAGATTCTCGCGTGGGCCGCGGCGGCCCAAGGCTCGTCGAGCGTTCGCCGACCCCCTCGCCTCCCTTGTTCCCTCACATGCATGACATCACGCTGATACTCACGCTCACGACGGCCCTCACAGCGGCGCTCGTTCTTGGGTTCATCACCCATGCGCTGCGGCTCTCGCCGATCGTGGGCTATTTGCTGGCCGGCATCGCCGTGGGGCCGTTCACGCCCGGCTTCGAGGCCGACCATGGCGTGGCCGAGCAGTTGGCGGAGGTGGGCGTGATCCTCCTGATGTTCGGCGTGGGGCTCCACTTTCATGTGCGCGAGCTCGTGGCCGTGAAAGGCATCGCGGTGCCCGGGGCGCTCGTCCAGAGCCTGGTGGCCACGCTGCTCGGGGCGCTCGTCGGCCGGCTCGTCGGCTGGGACTGGCCCACCGCCGTGATCTTCGGCGGAGCCACGTCCGTCGCGAGCACGGTCGTGCTCATCCGGGTGTTGTCCGACAACCACGATCTCCACACCCGCGCCGGGCACATCGCCGTCGGCTGGCTCGTCGTCGAAGATCTGCTCACGGTCGTGGCCCTTGTCCTCCTACCCACGCTCTTGAATGCCCAGTCGGGCCCTGTGGGCGCGGCGACGGCGCTCGGCCTCGCGGCCCTCAAGATCGGGCTTCTCGTAGGGCTCCTCGTGGTCGTGGGCGGCCGGGTGATTCCCTGGACGCTCGAGCGGGTGGCGGCCACGCGGTCGCGGGAACTGTTCACGCTCGCCGTGCTCGTGATCGCGCTGGGGATCGCCGTCGTGTCGGCGAAGTTGTTCGGCGTGTCGATGGCCTTGGGGGCGTTTCTCGCCGGCATGATCGTGGGCCGCAGCGACTTCAGTCTGCGGGCCGCCTCGGAAGCGTTGCCGATGCGCGACGCCTTCGCGGTGCTGTTTTTCGTGTCGGTCGGCATGCTCTTCGACCCCCGCACCCTCATCGAGGCGCCCGGACTGATCGCAGCCACGCTCGGCATCATTCTGGTGGCGAAGCCGCTCGCGGCCCTGGCGATCTCGGTCGTGCTGGGCTATCCGCTCCGTGTCGCGCTGCCGGTGGCGATGTCCCTCGCCCAGATCGGCGAGTTTTCGTTCATGCTGGCCGCCGTGGCCCGCGAACTCGGCGCGATGCCCGACCGGGCCGTCGATGCCCTCGTGGCCGCGGCGATCGCCTCGATCACGCTCAATCCGCTGCTCTACCGGGCCGCCCGGGCGATCGAGCCGGCTCTCGCGCGGCGGTTTGGCGTGGCCGCGGAGCCCGCCGCAGATGCCGACGAGCTTTCGGGAGACGCCGCCCATCGGGCCATCGTCGTCGGCTACGGGCCGGTCGGGCAGACGGTGACGGAGCTCCTGCTCGACAACGGCATCGAGCCGATCGTGATCGAGCTCAACCTCGACACCGTGCGCCGCTTGCGCACGTTCGACGTCCGGGCCGTCTATGGGGATGCCAGCCGCCCCGACATCCTCGCCGAGGCCGATATCGCGCGGGCTCGCCACCTGCTCTTGACCGCGGCCACGGGAGCGGCCGAAGAGGAGATCGTGCGCCGGGCACGCGAGCTCAACCCCGAGATCCGCGTGGTGGCCCGCACGCAATACACGCGTCAGGTGCCCGCCGTGCGCAAGGCCGGGGCCACGGACGTGTTTGCCGACGAGGGCGAAGTCGCGCTCGCGATGACGACGAGTATCCTCGGGCACCTCGGGGCCACCGACGAGCAGATCGATCGCGAGCGGGCCCGCGTGGAGACGTTGTTTCGGTCGGGGTGAGCGTTCGGTGGAATGGTCCGGCTCGGGGCTGCCCCGTACCGTCTCGCCGGACGTTCGCTACGGGCCTCCAGCCCTCCACTCACTCGGATGT
>JBMLMS010000315.1:0-14692 GCA_049243925.1 Pirellulales bacterium | reverse complement strand
GGATCGGCCAGCGGGCGAAGATACCGGGCACCACGAGAAACAGGAGCGCGAGCGTCGTGAGCACACCGAGTGCCGCGTGGAAGCCGAACACGCGGATCGGCTCGAGCTCGCTGACGACGAGCGAGAACAGGCCAACGGCCGTCGTGCCGGCGGAGAGCGCGCAGGGCCGCCAGCTGACGGCGATGGCCCGCCAGGCGAGATCGTGCGACGGGCCCGTGTCGAGGGCGTCGACGAGATAGTTGACGAGGTGGATCCCCCCCGAAACGCCGAGCGTGAGCACGAGCAGCGGCATCACGATCAACACCGGGTTCATCCGGTCGCCCCAGGCGTGCAAAAACGTGAACGACAGCCCGACGCTCGCGAGCGAGACGAGAAATACGAGCAGCGCGTAGCGGAAGGAGCGGAGCGACCACCAGGTGAGCAACAGAATCAATGCCGCCGCCGGGCCGCCAAACACGTTCAGGCTCGCGGTGCTCGCCGCATCAACGGCCACGTTGTCGATCACCGGGCCGGCCAGGTGCAGCTCGTCGTCGCGGGGTGTCGCCGTCCGCAGGAGCGTGTCGCGAATCCAGGCGACGGCGGCACGGCGATCGGCGAGCCCGGCCCGGGTGAAGGGGATGACGAGGCAGGTCGTCACGCCGTCGGGCCCGATGAGCACGCCTTGAAGCCGCTCGAGTGCTGCCTCGCGGTCGAGGGAAAGCGGCGGCTCGGTGAGCCGTGCCAGGGCGGTCCGGCCGGTGGCGACGGTCTCGAACCACGGCCGCCCTTCTGGATCGCACGGGGCGGCCGACCCCGTGGCGACCGCGAGAAAGCGGTCGATGGCGGGGCTGTCGAGCGTGCAGTCGGGCCAGGTAGCGATCACGACGTCGCCGCTCTCGAACTCGCGGGTGAACTGGTCGTAGGCCACCCGTGGCGGGAACTTCACAGGCACCCACTCGATCGGCGTGGTCGCGTCGACCGAAAGAACCGCGAGCGCCGACGTGGCGATCCAGGGTGCGCCGGCCACGAGCAGCGCGAGCGTCAGGAGGCTCACTGCCAGCAGAGGGAATGTCCGGCGTGAGCCGGGCGATCGTGCGATGTCGACTTCGTCCATGGCCTTGGGGGCGGTGTCCCGGAGGAGCCCCCACCATACCCGTCTGGAAGCAGCGGCAGCAGTGGTGAGGGTTGCCGCGGGCCCGGCAGTCAGGTTGAATGCCGGCCGTCGTCGATCGTCCCCAGTTTTCGAGGAGTCGTGAGTTATGCCGAAAAAATCTGTCGCCGACCTCGACCCGCGTGGCAAAGCCGTGCTCGTGCGGGTCGACTTCAACGTGCCGCAGGATGATTCAGGCGCGATCACCGACGACCGCCGCATCCGCATGGCGCTGCCGACGATCAAATCGATCCTCGACCGCGGTGGTAAGGCGATCCTCATGTCGCACCTGGGCCGGCCGGCCGGCAAGGGCCCGGAGCCCGCGTTTTCGCTCGCCCCGGTGGCCAAACGGCTCGGCGAACTCCTCGGCAGGCCCGTCGAACTGGCCGGCGACACCGGCGGCCCCGACTCGCAGGCCAGGGCCAAGGCCCTCCCGGCCGGCGGCGTGCTCGTGCTCGAGAACGTCCGCTTCAACAAGGGTGAGAAGAAGGGGGATGACGCCGCGTACGTCGCCGGCCTCGCCGGCCTCGCCGACGCCTACGTGAACGACGCGTTCGGCACCTGCCATCGCACCGAGGCCAGCATGCACGCGGTGCCCGTGGCGCTGAAGGCCGTGGGCAAGCCGGCCGTGTCGGGCTTTCTCGTCGAGAAGGAGATCCAATACCTCGCCGACGCGATCGCCCGGCCGAAGCGGCCGTTCGTGGCGATCCTCGGCGGCAAGAAGGTGAGTGACAAGATCGCGGTGATTCAAAACCTGCTCTCGATCTGCGACCACGTGTTGATCGGCGGCGCGATGGCCTACACGTTTTCGCTCGCGCAGGGGGGCAAGACGGGGAAGTCGCTCGTCGAGCCGGAGAAACTCGACCTCGCGAAAGAACTGCTCGCACATGGCCAAGGCAAGCTCGTGCTGCCTATCGACACGCACTGTGCCGATGATTTTTCAGCGGGCGCGAACAAGAAAATCGTCAGGGCGGGCGAGATCCCCGACGGCTTCGAGGGGCTCGATATCGGGCCCGAGACGGCCCAGCACTACGCCGCGATCATCCGCTCGGCCGGCACGGTCGTGTGGAACGGGCCGATGGGCGTGTTCGAGATGCCGCCCTTCGATGCCGGCACCAAGGCCGTGGCCGATGCCGTGGCCGACGCCACAGCGAAGGGTGCGATCACGATCATCGGAGGCGGCGACTCGGCAGCGGCCGTCGAACAGCTCGGCTACGCCGACAAGGTGAGCCACGTGTCGACCGGCGGCGGCGCTTCGCTCGAGATGCTCGAGGGCAAGGCGTTCGCCACGGTCGCCGTCCTCGACGACAAGTGATCCAAGAGCGATCGATCCCTGCTACCGCTGGGCCGTGTCGGTGATGGCCGGCCGTTTGGCGGCGATCCGTTCGCCGACCTGCGTCACATACGACAGATCATGGCGGCTGAGTCGCTCGAGCGGCACGGTCGTGTAATGGCCATTGCTCTTGAGGATCCGAACCCGATCAGGATGCACCTCCACGAGCCGGCCGATCGTCTGATGACGGCCGGTCGAATCGATCCACTGGCGGACGGGCTCGGGAGTCGCGTCGAGGAGAGCGAACGGATCGTCCGCCGTTTTCTCGGTCTTTTCTTCTGCCGGAGCGTCGTCTCCGGATTCCTTGGCGGCGGGGGCCTTGTCGCCAGCGGGTGTGCCGGCCTCCGGCTCGCCGAACAGATCCTCGACCGGCTCCTCGGCGGGGGCCTTTTTCATCGGTGCGGGCTTGTCTTCTACCGGCTCTTCTGCAGCCGGTTCGTCGGCAGCCTCGTCGAACAAGTTCTCTTCCGCCGGCTTCGGCGCTGGCTTTTTGGGGGTCGGTTCGGGGGTGGGCTCGGCGGGCACGGCCGGCTCTATCGGCGTCGTCGCTTCTTCTGCCGGGGCTGTTGGCTCTGCCGGTGTCTTGGTCATCGGTGGCTCGGCAGCGGGCGCGGCCGGAGGCGTTGCGGCCTCGAGGGCCGCCTTTTCCATCCGCTCCTTTTCGGCCGACTCAGCGAGAATCTCAGCAGCCGACTTGAACTGTGGCTGCGGCGCCGGCGGGGTTTCGGGTGCGGCTGCCGGCGAGGGCGCCAGGGGCTTTTCTGCGGAGACCGGGGCGATCGGCTCGAGTGGCTCGAGCGGCTCTTTGACAGGCTGGGGAACGACCGGCTTTGGTGTTTCGACGATCGCCGCCGCTGGCGGCTCGATGGCAGGCAGCGGCTGCTGCTCGAAGACTGGCGCCGTGTCGGCCACGGGCGCTGACTCGACGATCACGGCATGGGCCGATCCGTCGGCGGGCACGCAGCACTGCACGTGACGAACGACTCGGCACGTCACCACACGGCATCGGGGCCGGCAACGGCTGCGCAGAAAGCGGCAAGCCGACGCCGAGTCGATCGAGAGCAGGACCGTGAGAACGCCCACCACGAGCACGCGCAACCAACGACGCACGAGTCACCTCTACGAAAGGAAAAAGGGTTCGGAGCGAGAAGCTCCAAAACGCTACGACACTGCCGGCTCGTATGCTAATTTGCGGCAGATGTCCGGGCAAACGCCCGGGGGTGGCGGTTCCGCAGGATCGGTGTGGTCGTTACGACCGCACCCCGCCGGCCGGATGGGTTTGGCGGCGTAGACCGCGGAAAAAGACGAAGGCCGTGGCAGCTTGGGTCTGCCACGGCCTCCGGTGGATCGAACCTGCCGTCCGCCTGCGAACGGGGTAAGCATTGCGAAACTGATGCGGATCGGGCCGTGACGGGCACGTGCTTTTCAAAGGATCCGGATCAACGCGTTGGGGTTGGCACCTCCGACGGAATGCGGCGACAGGTCGAATTTCGATGGTGAGAGAATCGGCCGGGGCCGCCCCCGGGCTCCACGACACCACACCTGCCGTCGCATATCCGTCACAATCCGCCCAAGCCCCGACCCGTCACGAGCATCCCATGCTGTTGCCGCAGTTGTGGCAGAGATAGCAGTTGCCGTTCCGCACGGTGATCGAGCCGCAGTTGTCACAGGCCGGGGCGTCGATCTGGAACTTGGCGAACTGGGTCTGCCGGTCGGCTGGGCTCGCGTTCGGGTCGGCGGCCATCTTCAGGCCGGCCCGTTCGAGCAGGGCTGCCGATGCCGTCACCTTCGCCGGGGCCGACTTCACGGCCGTGGCGGTCGCGTGGCCGTTGGTGCCGCCCGGATGCTTGCCGCGGCTGGTCGTCGCTTCGCCGTTGGTGCGGGCCTTTCCTTGCCCATCGGCCAGCCCGCTCGCCGTCGTGGCGGCGGGCTTGCGCTCACTTTCGGTGTCGTCACCCGCGGCGGCCTCCTCGCCGCCGCCATAGCCACCGGGCCGGTTCGCTTCGCGATAGCCCGGAATGAATTCGGTACCCATCCAGCGGAAGAGATAGTCGACGAGGCTCTTCGCCACCGGGATGTCGGGGTTCTTCGTGTAGCCCCACGGCTCGAAGCGGGTGTGTGAGAACTTCTTCACATACACCTCGAGCGGCACTCCATATTGGAGGCTCATCGACACGCTCGTGCCGAAGGCGTCCATGAGGCCGCCGATCGTGCTGCCTTCCTTCGCCATCGTGATGAACAGCTCGCCCGGGCGGCCGTCGTCGTACAGGCCGACCGTGATGTAGCCCTCGTGGCCCCCCACGTTGAACTTGTGGGTCACACTGCGCCGGGTGTCGGGGAGGCGCTCGCGCCGCGGGGCCGCCGTCACCTTGGCAGCCGCCTTGTCGGTCTCGCTGCTGGTGTTGAGCGGCTGGCTCTCCTTCGAGCCGTCGCGGTAGATGGCCAGTGCCTTGAGGCCGAGCCGCCAGCCCTCCATGTAGGCCCCGGCGATGTCGGCCGGCGTCGTTTCCCGCGGCATGTTCACCGTCTTGGAGATCGCGCCCGAGATGAACGGCTGGGCCGCCGCCATCATCTTCACGTGCGCCTCCCAGGCGATGCTCCGCTTGCCGAGCCGCGGCTTGAACGCACAGTCGAAGACGGAGAGGTGCTGCTCCTTGAGGCCAGGTGCCCCTTCGATCGTGTCGTTTTTGTCGATGAAGGACAAGACACCCTCGACGGTCGGCTCGTCGTAGCCGAGCGTGCGCAGGGCCAGCGGCACGGTCTGATTCACGATCTTGAGCATGCCGCCGCCGGCGAGCTGCTTGTATTTGACGAGCGCGATGTCGGGCTCGATGCCCGTGGTGTCGCAGTCCATCAGGAAGCTGATCGTGCCCGTGGGGGCGAGCACCGTGGCCTGGGCATTGCGATAGCCGTGCTTGCGGCCGCCGGAGAGCACTTCGTCCCAAATCTGCCGCGCGGCATCATGCAGGTATTTCGGGCAGGAGGGGTCGATCTTCTCGACGGCGCTCCTGTGCATCTGCATCACATTGAGCATCGGCTCACGGTTGGCCGCAAAGCCCTCGAAGGGGCCGACCGCCGCGGCGAGCTCGGCGCTCGTGCGATTGGCGGTGCCGTGGAGGATCGCCGTGAGAGCCCCGCAGAGGCCGCGGCCGGCATCGCTGTCGTAGGCCAGGCCATCGGCCATGAGCAGGCTGCCGAGGTTCGAATAGCCGAGCCCGAGCGGCCGAAAGAGGTGGCTATTTTTCGCGATCCGCTTGGTCGGATAGCTCGCGTGATCGACGAGAATCTCCTGGGCCACGAAGAAGATCCGACAGGCCGCCGAGAACCGCTCGACGTCGAACGCGCCGTCGGGCTTGCGGAACTTCATCAAGTTGATACTCGCCAGATTGCAGGCCGTGTCGTCGAGGAACATATATTCGGAGCACGGATTGCTGGCGTTGATCCGGCCCGAGGTCGGGCAGGTGTGCCAGCGGTTGATCGTGGTGTCGTATTGCACGCCCGGGTCGCCGCACTGCCAGGCACACTCGGCCATCCGGTTCATCACCTCGCGGGCCTTGAAGCTCGGGCCGGCCTTCGAGGGATCGGTGACCCAGCGGGTGGTCCATGTGTCGTCGCGGTCGGCGGCCTCCATGAAGTCGTCGGTGAGGCGGACCGAGAGGTTTGCATTCTGGAAGAGGATCGAGCTGTAGGCCTCGCCGTTGAAGTTGGAGTCGTAGCCCCCCTTCTCAATGAGCACGCGGGCCTTCTTCTCCTCCTTCGCCTTGCACTCGATGAATTCCATGATGTCGGGATGCGTCACCTTGAGCGACTGCATCTTGGCGGCGCGGCGGGTCTTGCCACCGCTCTTCACGACGGCCGCCACCTGGTCGTAGACCCGCATGAAGGAGAGCGGGCCCGAGGGCTTGCCGCCGCCGGCGAGCTTTTCCCGCTGGCTGCGGAGCGTGGAGAGGTCGGTGCCGGTGCCGGAGCCAAACTTGAAGAGCATGGCCTCGCTGCGGGCGAGCTCCATGATGTCTTCCATGTTGTCCTTCACGCTCTGGATGAAGCACGCGCTGCCCTGGGGATACTCATAGGGATTGTCGGGCACCGCGACGTCGTGTTTGGCCTCGTCCCAGTGCCAGTTGCAGGGCGCGCCCTTCACGCCGTATTGGTTGTAGAGGCCCACATTGAACCATACCGGCGAGTTGAAGGCGCCGTGCTGGTGGACGCAGAGCCAGGCCAGGTCGCGGTAGAAGTTCTCGCCGTCCTGCTTCGACTTGAAATAGCCGTCTTTCGTGCCCCAGTCGGCGATCGTGCGGGCCACGCGGTGCACGAGCTGCTTCACGGAGTGTTCCCGCTCGGGCGTATGGATCTCGCCATAGAAATACTTGCTCACCACGACGTTGGTCGCGAGCTGGCTCCAGGCGGCCGGAATCTCGCAGGCGGGCTGCTCGAAGAGCACCTTGCCGTCCTCGCCCTTGATGGCGGCGGTGCGCAGCTCCCACTCCGTGGTGTCGAACGGGCTCTCGGCCTCCACCGGGCAGAACGTTGGCTGGATGGCGAGCGGCTGCCGGGGGGCACTGCCGCCGGTCGCCTGGCTGGCGGTATCCGGGGAGGCCGTGGTTGCAAAGCCGGCGGTGGGGTCGAACGCTGCCATGGGGCGAAACTCCGTGCGAGGAAAGTGTCGAACCGAGAAAGTATACTTGCGTATAGTGATCGTGCAAACCCTATCGGCCGGGTGAGGGGCCGGGGTTGAGCCGGTCAGCCGGCTCGAAAAACGGGATACCCGCGATTCGTAGAGAGCAGCTCCTTCTGCATGCTATCGCAAGATGTTGTGGCGGTATTCCCGCCGACCACTCCATATGGCCGGGGCGTGAATGTAGCGTGAGCCCTTCGTGAGTCAAGCAGGTTTTGGCGGGAGTCTGGAAACCCCGTGGAATCAGAGGCCGGCGGCCGATCGGGGCCCCATGCAGGCGTGATAGCATATTCCACCCACAAGAGGGGTTTTGGCAGCGAGCCCTCGCCCGCCGCCGACGAGCCTGCGAAAATGCTCCGCACCAGTCTTGTTTCATGACCGGAGTTCCCGAGGAGTTTCCCGCCATGCCTCACCTGCCCCCGCTCCACCACCAGCTCGACGGCATCCGCATCCTCGTGCTCGTCGGCGACGAGTACGAAGATCTCGAACTCTGGTATCCGAAACTCCGGCTCGAGGAGGCCGGAGCCCACGTCACCGTCGCCGGCGCGATGCAGGGCCGCACGTTTTCGGGCAAGCACGGCTACCCCTGCACGAGCGACGCCACGATCGGCGACATGGAGGCGGCCGATTTCCACGGCATCGTGATTCCCGGCGGCTGGATGCCCGACAAACTGCGCCGCGACGAAAAAGTGCTTGAACTCGTGCGGGAATTTTCGGCCCACGGCAAGCTCGTGGCGGCGATCTGCCATGGCGGTTGGATCCCGATTTCGGCGGGGGTCTACCGGGGCGTCCGCGTCACTGGCAGCCCCGGCATCAAGGACGACCTGATGAACGCCGGAGCGATCTGGGAAGACACCCCCGTGGTCGTCGATCGCCACCATGTGACGAGCCGAAAACCGGCCGATCTGCCGGCATTCATGGCCGCGATCGTGGAGGTCCTCGCCGGCGTCGCCGTTGGCTGACGGGGGCCATGTGGCGCGTCGGCCGCAGGTGTAGACTGTGCCCATGGCACGACGAGCCAGCCACCAAGGCGCAGATGATATCGAGGCGGTGCAGGCCCGCATCCGCGGCGTGGGCCTCCGCTGTACCGCCGCGCGGGTTGCAGTGTTGCAGTATCTGATATCGGCCACGGGTCCGCTCACGCATGCGGAGGTGTCGGAGGCCGTCGGGCCCAGCAAGGGCTTCGACCGGGCCACGATCTATCGCAACCTCACCGAGCTCACCGAAGCCGGGCTCGTCTCGCGAGTGGAGCTTGGCGACCACGTGTGGCGGTTCGAACTCAAGCGGGCCAGCCACGCACACGCCAAAGGGGAAGACCATCCCCACTTCCTCTGCACGAGCTGCGGCGAGGTCTCCTGCCTCGACGACGTGGACGTCGCGATCACGCCGAAGCCGGGCCGGGGAAAGCCTGCCGGCGGGGCACCGGCCGGCCGCGGGAAGACGGGCAAGAACGCCGCCGCGCGGTCGCGCGCCATCCGCTCGGTGCAGGAAGTGCTGCTCAAGGGGCAGTGCGGCAAGTGCGGGTGAGAGAGCGTGCATCACTCGCCCGAAGAACGTCCGGTCGCCCCGCCGTATCCCCTCGTGAGCCCGCTGCCCCAGGCGATCTCGATCGTGATGCCATTCACGGCGTCGCCCCGCGAGGTCGAGGCTCTGTCGGCCTGGGACAAGGCGATGATCGTTCTGTTTGCATGCGATCCACGCGTTCACGATCGCGCGTTGCAGTTGGGATATTCGGCGATTCTGCACCAGGGTGCGACGGCGGGCGTGATCCAGCCCGGCAGCGACAAGCCGTTCGTCCGCGACATGATCGAGGCGGTTCTGAGGAAGTCTCCCGACGCGGCGTGGTACGGCATCGCCAACTCCGACATCCGGCCCTGTCCCCACGCCTTCGACAGCCTCTGCCGCGCCAACATCTACCACCGGATATCGGTCGACGAGTGGGACGACCCGCACGGCCTGCCCTACTACAACGGCGAGGACATGTTCGTGATGAACGAGGGCGTGACGCGGCAGCTGGCCGCACGCATTCCTCACCTTGTCATCGGCGCGCCCTATTGGGACTCGTGGGTGGCGGCGTATCTGAAGATCGCACACGACGCGCCGCGGTACTACGACCGGATCTTCCACAAGAAACACCCGATCGGCCATTCCCTGCACTCCGCGGAAGCGGCGCACAACCAGCGGCAGATCCGTTCCGACACCTACTGGAAACTCTACTGGAACAACAGGGCCCTGTTCAGCCACGAGGCGTTTCGCGATGCCGCGCAGATGCCGCTGCACTACACCGGGCCGACGCCGTGAGGCCTCAGGCCGTCACACCACGTAGCCGGCGATGAGCGCACGAAAGTTCTCGGCGAACCGGCGGGGCGCGTGGACCGTGTGGCAGTAGTCGCGGATTTCGAGATCACGGCGCGCCCGCTCCTGGGGGAGCATTGCCCGCACGGCCGCCACCGCCCGTGCCACGGCGTCGACGCTGATCTCGTCGAGGAGGATCCCCAGGCTGCCGACGTCGACACCCGTGAACCGGGTGGCGATTGGCAGGAGCCCCGTTGCCATCGCGGTGAGGAGGGACGTCGACTGCCCCTCGCTGCATGACGGAAGGATGCAGCATTCACACTGCGACACGATCCGGATGAACGTGTCGCTCTGCACGCTCACGAACCCGTGGTACACGACGTTTGGAAGGGCGAAGGCCCGCGAGAATGCCTGCATGAACTCCGGCTCCTCGGCTGCGCAGACGTGGAGCGTGACTTCCGGGTCCATGGCGGCGTATTCAAGACACACGTCGAGCCCCTTGTGGACGAATCCCGACGCGCCAAACCACAGCAGCCCGCTCGGCCGACGGCCATGGGTGCGCGCGATCCTGTCGGGTTGGGGATTGAACAGCGCCGTAGCTGCCAACATGTGGATCGGGGCGTCGGTGAAAGGCCTGTAGGTCGATACCGTCCAGTCGTTCCCGATCACGACGAGGGCGTCGCTCATGGCCGTCGACATCGACCAGCACCACGGCACGATGCGTTGCGGCAGGAGGCGGGTGCCGTGCCTGCGATTGACATCGCGCACGCGGGCGATCTCGGCCGGATTCTGGTGTGACACGTGGGCGCCGGTTGCGTAGTACACACGCGTCAGGTCACGCCTCTGCGTGAACGACCGCTCGAATGCCTGCCCGAACCCGAAGAGCAGCTGGTAGGGAGACAGATCGAGCGGCGTCTCGTCGCAGAAGTCGACCACGTCGACGCGATAGCCCAGGGCGTGGAACGTCTGCGCGATCAGATGGGATTCCTGGACATTTGTATGGCCGGTGTGACGCTGGAGAAAGGGCTGCGTCGTGTAGTTCATGAGCACGGCCTGTTGAAACGGCGCCTGGAACAGATTAGTGATCATCATCGTTGCGCCTGGTTGGGCGGCGACACGGAGGGAACGCGTGTCGACAGGCCGCGGAGAAACTCGGCCGTGCTCCTGGCGGTTGTCTGCCACGTGAACCGCGCGGCGCGCTCGATACCGTGCCGGACATGCTCGTTTCTGGCCGCCTCGTCACGGAGCAGGCGGGCCATTTCCTGGGCCAGGCCGGCCGCGTTTCGGGGCGAGACGTAGGCCACCGCGTCGCCACACACTTCTGCGATCGCCGGGGCCGGAGCCGTGATGACGGGCGTGCCGCAGGCCATCGCCTCGAGGGGCGGCAGGCCGAAGCCCTCGTAGAGCGACGGGTATGCGAGCGCGACGGCGCCCGTGTAGGCGGCCTGCAGTTCGTGGTCGTCGAGATGCACGACGACCACGGGCGTGTCAGCCGCGAGCGCAGCCAATTCCGGCTCCAGTGTCGGGCGGCCGCCGCAGCAGAGGATGGCGAAGTCCCGGCGCAGGCTGCCGAGGTGCGCGAGGGCGCGGAACACGAGCAGGGCGTTCTTGTAGTCGGTGCGGGTTCCACTGAGCATGATGTAGGGGCGCTCGAGGCCGTATCGTCGCCTGAACGCCGTCACCGCGTCGGCCGGAGCGGGCGCGAAGTCGGTGCCGCAATGGGCCACGAGCGCCGGCACACCGTGCAGCCGTGGGTGGAACCACAGCAGGTCGACCGCCGATGTGTGCGAGATCGCGATGAACGCGCGGGCCTCGCGGATGGCCCGCGTCTTCTGCCGCCAGACCGGCTGGTCGAGATCGAAGTTCAGCACCTCGGGGATCATGTCGTAGCACATGAACACCGACGGCGTGTGGAGCGGTGTGGTGTAATACGTCGACAGAAACCAGCCGGCGTTGACATGATCGCACACCCGCTGGAGCAGTTCGGCGTCGTGGTCGGGGTGGGTCAGCCGCTGGCGAGGCGCCCGCACGACGCGCAGGCCGGGGATCGGCGGCAGGGTGCCGCCACGGTCGACGACCACGAACTCCTCGGCGAAGGGCCCCTGACCCCAGAGCGTCAGGATCCGCTGCCATTGCCGCGCGATCCCGGTCTGGCCGTGCTGGAAGAACACCGCATCGATGACGATCAGGTGTCACCGCCGAAGGCCGTGCGCGCGTTGGTGCAGCACACGTCCGTGACGAGGGTGTCGAGCCAGTCGCGGCGGTCGGGGAGCCGGCCCGTCTCGACGTCGCTGCCCACGAGGTCGCAAAGGATCCGCCGGAAGTATTCGTGGCGCGGATACGAGAGGAACGACCGCGAGTCGGTCACCATCCCCACGAACCGCGCGAGCAGCCCCAGGTCGGAGAGCATATTCATCTGCTCCCGCATGCCCCGCTCCTGGTCGAGGAACCACCAGGCGCTGCCCCACTGAATCTTCCCCGGCACGGCGCCGTCTTGGAACGAACCCGGCAGCGCCGCGAAGAGCGCGTTGTCGGCGGGGTTGATGTTGTAGAGGATCGTGCGGCCGAGGGCGTTGTCATCGGCGAGCCGGCCCAAAAACCGCACGAGTCCCAGGCCCTGGCGGGAGTCGCCGATCGTGTCGCAGCCTGAGTCGGCGCCGACCGACCGGGCTAGATTCGGATTCGGATCGCGGAACGGCCCCAGGTGCAACTGTGTCACATGGCCGCGGGCATGGTTCCAGCGGGCCACGTGGAGCACGAGCCACGTGGCAAACCGCACGGTCTCGTCGGGGGTGGCGGCCGTGCCCGCGAGGGCGCGTGTGTATATATGGTCTGCCTCGGCGTCGGTGACGTCGGCATCGGCGAGCTGCAGCAGGCCGTGGTCACTCGCCCGGCAGCCGGCCGCGGCAAAGTCGGCATGCCGCTGTTCGAGTGCGGCGACGAGCCCGGCGAGCGAATCGGCACCGCGGCCCGCGACGGTGGAGAGCCGGCGCACCCAGGCCCGGAGGGCTGCGGGCCGATCGACCCGCGCGGCCGCATCCGGGCGAAACGTCGGCACGACGCGGGTCTTGAAGGCTGATTTTGCAATCGCCGCATGCCAGTCGAGCGGGTCGGCCGGGTCGTCGGTCGTGCCCACAAGCTCCACGTTCATTCGCGCGAGGATCCCGCGGGCGGTGAGATCGCCCGTGGCGAGTTGGCGGTTGGCCTCCTGCCAGATCGAATCAGCCGACGACTCCTCGAGCAGTCCTTCGATTCCGAAATGCCGCCGGAGTTCGAGGTGCGTCCAGTGGAAGAGCGGGTTTCGAAGCGTGTGCGGCACGGTGCGGGCCCAGGCCCGGAATTTTTCCTGCGGCGTTGCAGACCCCGTGATGAGATCTTCGGCCACGCCGTCGGCCCGCATCGCGCGCCACTTGTAGTGATCGCCCGCGAGCCAGACGGCGTGCAGGTTTTCAAACCGCCGGTCTTCGGCGATGTCCTGCGGGCTCAGGTGGCAGTGGTAATCGACGATCGGCTGCCGCGCGGCCACGCGGTGGTAGAGGTCGCGGGCCGCGTGCCCGGAAAGCAGGAAGTCGGAGTCGCAAAAAGACATTGGTGACAGAAGATAGGATATAGTTCTGTAGAGTGGAACCGAAGCAGCCCGCAACGGGAGTTTCCCCATGGCGACTGCCATCTCAGACTTGCGTCTGTCTCCGCACGAGCGGGATGGGATACGTCGCGGCGTGGATTCTGCGTGCGCGGCAACCGGGATACGATGGCGACGAATCGTCGTGTTCGGATCGCGAACCGATCCAGCCTGTCGCGGCGGCGACATCGATCTGCTCGTGGAGATTGATCCGAACCACGATGTCGATTGCGAGCGGCTGAAACGTCGGCTGCGACTCGCACTCGAGGACGAAATCGGGGAGCAGCGAGTGGACCTCGTCATCGATGACGGGATGCAGAGCGGGCCATTTCCGTCCCTGGCACGCGGACGTGGAGTCGAGCTGTGGTCGAACACCTGACACGCCTCCTGAAGGAGCAGTTGGTGCTGATGCAGGCGGCTGCTCAGGTTTTGGAGGAGTCGCGGAGCCGCGTGGCGGCCTTTGCGAACCGCCTCGGGTCGGCACTTTCCGTTGAAGAGCGCGAGTCATGCGAGGCTCTGACCTCGCGGTTTGCCAGGCTCAACGACTTTCTCGTGCAACGCATGTTTCGCACACTCGACCAGATCGAGTTGGCAGATGAGGGTACGGCGCTGGATCGTCTGCAACGGGCCGAGGCCCGCGGGCTCATCGACTCGGCTCATCGCTGGCGAGAAATGCGCCTCCTGCGAAATGCGATCGCCCATGATTACCTCATCGAGAGCGCCGACACGGTGCTGGCCGATGCCCTGGCTGCAGCGCCCGAACTCGCCGAAACGGTCCGGCGGGTACTTCGGTATGTCACCATGAAGCAGTATTGAACGGCGGACACGAAAGAGACACCAACCTCTCGGTTGAGCACGACGTCATAGTCCTCACATGTGCCAGAAGGATCAACCAGTGATATTCCGCATCGGGCTCGTCTGTGTCGCGTTCCTCTTCGGGGCTGGCGTGGCCGATTCTGCCGACTCGCGGCCGAACGTGCTGTTCATCGTTTCCGACGACCTGAACTGTTTCCTCGGCTGCTACGGCCATCCGCTGGCGAAGACTCCCCATATCGACAGGCTCGCCGCCCGCGGCGTGCGGTTCGAGCGGGCGTATTGCGCGTTTCCGCTCTGCGGCCCGAGCCGCAACTCGTTTCTCACCGGCCTCTATCCGAACTCCACTGGGATCCATGGCAACGGCCAGATCTTCCGGCAGTCGATTCCGTCGCAGCTTTCGATGCCGCAGGCATTCCGGCTGGCCGGCTACTTCGCGGCCCGCGTCGGCAAGATGTATCACTACAACGTGCCGATGTCGGTCGGCACCAACGGCCACGACGACCCTGGCTCGTGGGAGCTCGAGATCAATCCCGCGGGCGTCGACCGGCTCGAGGAGGAGCCGAAGATCTTCTCGCTCGAGCCAGGAGAGTTCGGCGGCACGCTGAGCTGGTATGCCTCGCCGAAGGGCGACCGCGCGCACACCGACGGCATCATGGCCGACGACGCGGCCTGGGTGCTCGAACGCTGCGTCCGCGACCGCTCACGGCCATTCTTTCTCGCCGTCGGCTTCTACCGGCCGCACACGCCCTACGTCGCCCCGAAGACGCCCTATTTCGAGATGTACCCCGAGGCCGAGATGCCGCTCGTCACGGGCGTGGCCGA
>JBMLMS010000314.1:0-2538 GCA_049243925.1 Pirellulales bacterium | reverse complement strand
CAATCGTCGCCGCGGCCTGCAGCCATGGGGCCAGGCTCGCTCGTGGCGGCGAGTTTTCGCTGCGTGCGTTTCTCGCAGGAAGGATCGATCTGGTGCAGGCGGAGGCCGTGCTGGCAGTCGTCGACGCCCGCACACCTGATGAACTCGCGACCGCGCTCGATCGGATGGCAGGCGGGGCGGGGCGGCGGCTGCACGCCGTGCGCGAAGCGCTGCTCGACCTGCTCGCCGACATCGAGGCTGTGATCGACTTTGCCGACGAGCACTCGCCCGATCACGTGGCGGCGGCCGATGCGGCCTTCTGGCAGGCGGTCGACGGGCGGCTCGCGACTGCCACGCAGTCGCTCGACGAGGTCGCCACCTACACAGCCGCGCGTGACGCAGCCGCCGGCGACCTGCCGCGAGTCGTGCTCGTGGGCCGGCCGAACATCGGCAAGAGCAGCCTGTTCAATGCGCTGGCCGGCGACCTGGCGGCGCTCGTCGCCGACGAAGCAGGCACCACGCGCGACTGGATCGGAGCCCGAATCGAAGCCAGCGGCACGGCCTGCCTGCTCATCGACTTGGCCGGGATCGACGGCGCGGGCACCACCGGCTCGGTGGCCGCTGCGGCAGTCGCGGCAGCCGAGGCCGAGGTGGCAGGGGCCGACGTGCTCGTGGTCTGCCGTGACGCGTCTGCCCCGGATGACGTGCCCGACGTGCCGCTGGGAAAGCCGAGAATCGACGTGCTCACCCGCGGTGACAGGGGCTCACCGCTCCGGATCGACACCGCGGCGATTTTGACCAGCAGCCACGAGCGGCTCGGTATCGACGACGTGCGCCGGGCCATCATCGCCGCGGTGCAGCGGCTCGCACCGCGGGGGCCGACGGCGACGCTCCGGATGCGGGTGGGCGTGGAGGAGGCCCGGGAGGAGATCCTCCGGTCGCAGGCGTCCGCGGGGGCTGCTGGTCGCGACGAGGCGCTCGTCGCGGGGCACCTGGGGCGGGCCGTGGTCGCCATCGGCACGATCACAGGGCGGGACATGGGCGACGACCTGCTCGATCGTATATTCGAGCGGCATTGCATCGGAAAATGACGCCGCAGCGAGGTGTTCGATGAGCGACGTGGAACGGCAGATCGGAGTGCTTGCGGCCGGTGCCGTGGCCTGGAGCCGCCGCACGCCAGCCGAACGCGCTGCGCTTGCCGTGCGCACCGCCCAGGCGGTGGCGGGCGTGGCCGACGCCTGGCTTGAGGCCGCGCTCGGCATCAAGCAGTCGTCGGCGGCGCACGTCCGCGCGGAGGAGATGGCCACGGGGCCGCTCGTCACGGTGCGGCTGCTGCTCGTGACCGCCCGGGCCCTCGGCGACATCGGCCGCACAGGCCTGCCGCAGGTGCCACGGCCGCCGCGTCTCGTCCACCCGGGCGACGGAACCGCCTCCCGGATCGTCGTCGACGTTTTGCCCGGCTCCGCGCCGCGCGGCGGCTTGTACGACTCGACGATCTTCGGCGGCCATCAGGCCACGGTGCGGTGCGTGAATCCCGGCAGCCTCGAGGCGTTCGAGCGGTCGTGGCGGGCGGAGGTGGAGGAACGGCCGCGCGCCGGCGGTGTGGCGCTCGTGCTCGGGGCGGGCAACGTCACCGGCCTGGCACCGGCCGACTGTGTGAACCAGATCTTCGAGCACGGCCGGGCGGTGTTCCTCAAGCTGCATCCGCTCCATGCCCCGCTGCGGGGCGTGTTCGAGCGGGCCTTTCAGCCGCTCGTCGAGGCGGGGCTGCTCGCGATCGTGGCCGGCGGGGTGGAGGTGGCGAAGGCGGCCCTCGCGGCGCCGGGCCTCGACCACGTGCATCTCACCGGAGGCCAGGCTGCGTTCGACGCACTCGTGTGGGGCGGCGCGGACCCGCACGGCACACCCGTCCTCGCCCAGTCGATCACGTGTGAGCTTGGCAACGTCACGCCGTGGGTGATCGTGCCCGGCCGCTACACGCCGCGCGAACTCGCCATGCAGGCCGACATGGTGGCCGCCTCGATCGTCAACAACACGTCGTTCAACTGCATCGCCACGAAGCTCGTCGTCACGGCCCAGGCCTGGGAGCAACGCACCGCGTTTCTCGCGCTCGTGGAGCGGCGGCTGGCGGCCGTCGCTGCCCGGCCCGCGTGGTATCCCGGCGCGCGATCGGCCTGGGAAGAGCTGACCGCCTCCGCCGCGCCGGCCGACGGCACGCTCCCGTACGTGTTTCGCGCGGGCATCGACGCCGACCGCGATTCCCGGTTCGTCGCCCGCGAGTGGTTCGTGCCGGTGGCGGCCGAGATTCCGCTGGGCGGCGATTCGATCGAAGCGTTCTGCGGCGCGGTGCACGACCTCGTAGGGCGACTGCCCGGGTCGCTCGCCGCGAGCGTGACGGTGCCCGGATCGCTCGCCTCTCACGACGCCGCGCGGGCGGAGCTGTTGATCGAGCACCTGCCGTTCGGCGTCGTCGGAGTGAACACGTGGTCGGCGCTCGCCTACTCGATGGCGAGCGTTCCCTGGGGCGGCTTTCCGGGGGGCACGCTCGCCGCGCCGAAG
>JBMLMS010000313.1:3899-6990 GCA_049243925.1 Pirellulales bacterium | reverse complement strand
TTGAGACGGCGTATTTGACCAGCGGAGCCATGGATGGCGCAGCGCAGGCAAATCCGAGCGAGCCGTAGCCTGGAGGGCGAAGGCGAGCGTCCGGCGAGATGGTAGGGACGACCCCGAGACGGCGCGCTTGCGCAAAGGCACGACAGGCTGAAGCCTGTCCTACTTGGCAGCCGCGAGCTCGGCCTTCTTGCGCTCTTCGACGATTTCCTTCTGCACGTTGCCCGGCGTGGGCTTGTACTTGCTGAATTCCATCGTGAACACGCCCTGCCCCTGCGTCATGCTGCGAAGGTCGGTCGAGTAGCCGAACGTCTCGGCCAGCGGCACTTCGGCGATGATCGTCGAGGTGTTGCCGATGGTCTCCGTGGAGACGATCAGGCCGCGCCGCTTGTTGAGCTCGCCCGTGACAGGCCCCTGGAAGTCGGCCGGCACCTCGACCTCGATCTTCATGATCGGCTCGAGCAACACCGGCTTCGTGGCCAGGAAGGCCTCGCGGAAGCCCGCCCGGGCGCAGATCTGGAAGGCCATGTCGCTGGAGTCGACGTCGTGATACGAGCCGTCGGAGAGCGTGGCCTTCACGCCCACGATCGGGAAGCCCGCGATCGGCCCCTTCGAAAGCGAGGCCCGGAAGCCCTTTTCGACCGATGGAATGTATTCGCGGGGCACGCGTCCACCCACGACGGCATCTTCGAACTCGAAGATTTCAGGGGCGTCTTCCGGCAGCGGATCGAGCCGGCCGACGATGTGGGCGAACTGGCCCGAGCCACCGGTCTGCTTCTTGTGCTTGTACTCATACTCCGTGGCGCGGGTGGGCGCTTCGCGGTAGCTCACCTTCGGAGCCCCGACCTCGACGTCGACCTTGAACTCTCGCTTGATGCGCTCGACGTAGATATCGAGATGCAACTCGCCCATGCCGGCGATGAGCGTCTCGCCCGTCTCGTCGTCGGTGGCGACACGAAACGTCGGATCCTCGCGAGTAAACCGCTGCAGCGCCTTGCTGAGCTTGTCGAGGCCGTCGCGATTGGTCGGCGTGATCGACATCTTGATCACCGGCTCGGGCACAAACATGCTCTCGAGCGTGCAGTATTTGTTTTCCGAGGCATACGTGTCGCCGCTGGCGGTGTCGACGCCCATCACGGCCACGATGTCGCCGGCCTCGCCGACGTCGATTTCCTCACGCTTGTCGGCATGCATCTTCACGATGCGACTGAACCGCTGCTTCTGGCTCGTACGCTGGTTGATGTAGGCCTCACCCTTGGTGATCGTGCCCTGGTAGATCCGCATGAACGTCAACTGGCCGTAGGGGTCGTCGACGATCTTGAAGGCCATGGCCACGAGCGGCTTCTTCGGGTCTGGAGCGAGATCGAAGACCTCGTCGGGCTTGTCCCACTTCTTGGCGGTCACCTTTCGATCCAGGGGGCTCGGCAGGTAGCGCACGACCGCATCGAGCAGCTTCTGCACGCCCTTGTTCTTGTAGGCCGAGCCGCAAAACACGGGCGTGATGCTCTGGTTTTGCACGGCGGCCTTCACCACCGCGTGAATCTCGTCTTGGCTCGGCTGCTGCTCCGCGAGGAGCTTTTCCATGAGCGAATCGGAATACATCGCGAGGCCCTCGAGCATCGCGTGGCGGGCCTCGGCGGCGGGCTTCTCGTAGGCCGCGGGAATCGCTTCTTCGCGGACCGTTTCGCCGTTGTCGCCGTCGAAGTAGTAGGCCTTCATCGTGATCAGATCGATCACGCCCTCGAGCTTGTCTTCCTTGCCGATCGGAATCTGCATCGGGATCGCGTCGGTGCCGAGCTTCTCGCGGAGCTGCTTCACGACCCGTTCGAAGTTGGCGCCGGTGCGGTCCATCTTGTTGATGAAGGCCAGCCGCGGCACCTTGTAGCGCTTCATCTGCCGATCGACCGTCATCGACTGGCTCTGCACGCCGCCCACTGCGCAGAGCACGAGGATGGCGCCGTCGAGCACGCGCAGACTGCGCTCCACTTCGACCGTGAAATCAACGTGGCCGGGGGTGTCGATGAGGTTGATGTCGCAGTCGTGCCACTTCACGCTCGTGGCGGCGCTCGTGATGGTGATGCCGCGTTCCCGCTCCAGATCCATGTAGTCCATCGTCGCGCCGTCGCCACCGCCCTTCACCTCCTGAATCCGGTGAATTCGGCCGGCGTAATACAAGATGCGCTCCGAGAGCGTGGTCTTGCCGGAGTCGATGTGGGCCGAAATGCCCATGTTGCGAAGCTTGGACAGATCCATGGAAACACTGCACCTTCGGGGGGAAAACGGAAACGAGGCCGGCGGGCGGGATTTCAGACAGGCCGGGCGTGTCGAATATACTCCCGACCCTGAAATCGCGACAGACCTGCCTGCTCTCCCGCCCATGACTGCATCTTCACAGGCTGATCACGGCCCCGACCGTCCGTGGGAGAGTTGTGTGGTGCCGCTGGTCGTGTTTCTGGCGGCCGGCATGCTCGAGCCCACGCCCAGCAATGGCGGCCTCGCCGGCCTGCTCGGAGTCCCCTACACGGCGTATCCATTGATCTACGCCGCGCGGCTCGTCGCCACGGTAATCGCCATCGGGTGGGTCTGGCGGCCGATCCGCGCGTGGGTCGGCCACACCACGTGGTGGCCGATCGCCCTCGGCGGCCTGCTCATGGTGCCGTGGGTGTTGCTCGCCGCGGTGCAGCGCGAGGCCGGCTGGGCACCCAACGCCGTCGAACGCAGCGCCTTCGATCCGTTCGCCCACTTCTCCACTGCCGCCGGCGCCTGGGGATTTCTGCTCGTCCGCGGGCTCGGCCTCGTGGTCGTGGTGCCGCTCGTCGAAGAACTTTTTCTGCGCGGGTTCCTCATGCGGTATGTGATCGACGAGCGGTTTTGGACGGTGCCCTTCGGCAAGCTCACGCTCGCCTCGGCCACCGCATGCCTGGTCTACGCGGCAGCCACACATCCCGGCGAGGCCGTCGCCGCGCTCGGCTGGTTCGCGGTGATGAGCGGTGTCGCGGCGGCCACGCGGCGGCCGATCGACGTGATCCTCGCACACGCCGCCACGAACCTCGCCCTCGGGATCTATGTCGTCGCCACCGGCTCCTGGTGGCTG
>JBMLMS010000313.1:0-3799 GCA_049243925.1 Pirellulales bacterium | reverse complement strand
CTCCGCGGCCGCATCGCTCCGACGCCCACTGGCCTCTTGCACGTGGGCCACGCGCGCACGTTTGCCCTGGCCGCCGAGCGGGCGGCCGGCACCGGCCTCGTGATGCGAATCGAGGATCTCGACTGTGATCGCTGCCGCCCCGAGTTCACCGCCGCCGCCCTCGACGACCTGCGCTGGCTCGGCCTCGAGTGGACCGAGGGACCGGACATCGGCGGCCCGCACGCACCCTACGAGCAGAGCCGCCGCGGCGGATGGTTCCTCGACGTGTGGCGGCGGCTTGAAGCCGCGGGCGTCATCTACCCGAGCCTGCATTCACGCCGCGACGTCGAAGAGGCTGCCTCGGCACCGCACGGCACGCCGCCAGACTCCGCAGCCACCCAGCCCGAACCCATCTTTCCCGCGGCACTGCGTCCTGCCACGTGGGGCCGGGCATCGTCCCCGGGCGGCGTGGCCTGGCGATTTCGCGTGCCCGACGGCCGCGTGATCGAGTTTCACGACGGCCGCCTGGGCCGAGTCACGCGCACCGCAGGCAGCGACTTCGGCGACTTCGTGGTCTGGCGGCGCGACGATCTCGCCGCCTACGAACTGGCTGTGGTGGCCGACGACCACGCCATGGAGATCGAGGAGGTGGTGCGGGGCGAAGACCTGCTCACGAGCACGGCCCGGCAACTCTTGCTCTACGAAGCCCTCGGCTGGCAGCCGCCACGCTGGTTTCACGCCCCGCTCGTCGTCGATGCAGAGGGCCGTCGGCTCGCCAAACGCACCGGCGGCCTCGCGATCCGCGACCTGCGTGCCCGTGGGCTCTCACCGGCCGACGTGCTGCACTGGCCGAACATGTAGGACAGGCTTCAGCCTGTCACGCATACCGACAGGCTGAAGCCTGTCCTCCTTCCGCACGAGCCACTCACGGCAGAAGAGGTTTTCGGCGAGCCGGCCTGTAGCCATGTCGAGGAGCTGCCGGGGCGTGTGGCGGCTGGTGAGCTCGATTCGGCTCGCGATCGCGCCCGCAGGTGCAGGCGCGGTAAAGGGCCGCACGACGACGACGAGCTCGTCGTCGCCGACGTCCCCAAGCCCGCGCTCCTGGTCTTGCTCGGAATACCCGCGGATCACGGCCCCCGGCAGCAGGAATGTGTTTCGCTCCGCGGCCGCCCGGAAGTTTTGCGGCACGTACACGACCCGGCCCCGAGCCGCGGCGATCGCCTCCTGTGAATAGCCGCCGCGGGGTGGGTCGAACGCCGTCAGGAAACTCGACACCGCAAGATACGTGGCGAACACCGCCGGCAGGGCACAGGCCGCGAGCCGCCGCCGATCGACGAGCGGCACCACGACGAGCCCGACTGCGCCGCCGAGGATCGCCCAGTGGAGCCACGTGAACATCTCCGACCCGAGGTCGCGCACGAGCAACACGGAGAGCCAGGCCACGAGGCCGATGACGACTCCCGCACCGGCCACCGTGGTGAAAAACGCCGACGGCAGCAGGCGGTGCCAGTGCAGGGCCATGATCACGGCGATCCCGGGCAGCGGCTCGAGCAGGTAGCGGCCCGACCGCTGCGTGGGCAGCAGGAACACGAGAAACCAGACCCCCGCCCAGATCCAGAGCAGCCGCTCGATCGCACCCGCCTCGCGCCTGTGTTGCGAGGCCCGAATCATGGTGCCCAAGAGCGGCAAGGCGAGCAGGCCGGCGTCGAGAAACCAGGAGAGCGCGTAGCCCCACACGCTCACTCTGCCCCAGAGCAGGGCGAGCAGATAACTGGCTCGCCCGGCCTTCATCTTGCCGAGGTTTTCACCCACCACGAACTCGCGCCAGATCGCCGCCGGATCGGGGTCGAGCAGAAACCAGAGCGAGAACACCGCGAGCGCGAGCGCGGCCGTCCAGGCGAGGCCCGGGGCCGAGCGGAGCAACAACCGCCGCCAATCGGGGCCACCGTCGGGCCGGCGCACATCGTGGAGGTGCCAGGCCACGAGGCTCGCGCCGATCGGCACGAGTTGCGCGAACGATTTGGCAAACAGCGCCGCGCCGGCGCACAGGCCGACAAGCGTCGGGAAGGCGAATCGCGAGTCGAACGACCGCGGCCGCCACCAGAGCATGATGAAGAAACAGGCGAACACCCAGAACGTCTCGGGCGGGTTCGTGAGGTAGGGCCGGCCGTAGCGGTAGGTGGAGAGAAACGCGAGATAGATCCCGGCCGCGAGCAGCCCCACGTGCCGCAGGTTGCTCGCCCGCCACGCGAGGAGCCCCGCCATGGCCGCCGTGGCAAAGGTCCACACGAAGCTGGGCCAGCGGAGCGATTCGAGCGTCCAGTGCCGCCCCTGGTCGGTGGAGAGCATGCCCTGCCAGATGAGAAACGGCGGCTTGGTGTTCACCATGTCGGGCATCTCGGATTTGAGCGGCAGCCAGTGTCCGCTCGCCGCCGTCGCCCGGGCGATCTGCGCGTAGATCATCTCGTCGCCGTTGGCGAGGATGTGGAGCGACCCCAGCCCGTGCACGTAGGCCACGACAGCGAGCACGAGCGTGGCGGCGGCGATCCGTGGCGAAATCTGCATGCGATGAAGAGCGTCGCACACACGGCGGCCGAGCGCCAACGTCAGACCGCAGCCACGGCCAGGGTCTCGGGAGGCGGGGGGGTGCGGGCGGCACGATCCCCGGTGATCACGCAATGCACGAAGTGCAGCTTCGTGACCGTGGGCCGATTGAGCACGAACGGATACGTGTCGGGCTGCCCCATGCTGCGGGCAGTCTCATTGAGCACGGCGGCCAGCACCACCATCACGTTGATCCAGGCCAGAAACGCCGCCCCCGCTTCGGCCGGCTCCGGCATGAAGAGAGCGTCCATGCCAAAGGGCGTGGCCTTGAGCGGCGTCTGCGAGATGTCGAGCTTGTAGGCAGTGACCGTTTCGAGCGTCGAACGGATGTGGAGATACTGCGCCCACGTCTCGGCCCAATCCTCCCAGGGATGGGCGGCTGCATAGCGGCTGATGAAGCGGCCCTGCCAGTCGGCGGGCGGCCCTGCCTCGTAATATCGCTCCAAAGCCTGCCCATAGTCGGCCCGTTCGTCGCCGAAGAGCGCCCGAAACGACTCCTGCCACGACGTGTCGCGCACGAGCACGTCCCAGTAGTAGTGCCCGAGTTCGTGCCGGAGATGGCCGATGACGGTGCGATAGTGCTCCTGGAGCAGGTCGCGGTGTTTGTCGCGATAGTCGGCATCGGCCTCGGCCACGTTGAGCGTGATCACGCCGGCCGCATGCCCGGTGAGCACCGGCGGCGCATCGGGCAGCGACTCGAGGAAGTCGAAGGCCAGCCCCTCAGGATCGTGCGTCTTCGAGACGATCGGAAGCTTGAGGTTCTGCAGCGAGAACAGCACCCTTCGCTTCGCGGCCTCCAGCTCGCGCAGGCGATCGGCGTTGCGTGGTCGATCGAGGGCTGGGATCGTTCGTGTCAGGCTGCACGACAGACAGAAGGCCGCAGGATCCTCGGCAGGTACGAGCCAGTTGCACGCCGCCGCTGCGGTGCGATGCGTGCAGAGCCGAAACAACGGCTTGGGCTCGCGGGCGTCGCCTTGAAACGCCCACAGTCCATCCCCCTGGCGATCGAGCGGGCCGAGCAGCCGCCGCCGCGAATCGTAGGCCACCTCGGAGCCGCAGCCGAGGCACGTGAGATTCGCAAAGAAGAGCGGCTGGCCGCATGCACACTGAAAGGCTTGCATGCCGAGATGATAGCTGCCAAGTGAGGCTGCTGGGACTCGAACCCAGGACCAACGGATTAAAAGTCCGATGCTCTACCGACTGAGCTACAGCCTCG
>JBMLMS010000312.1:0-1763 GCA_049243925.1 Pirellulales bacterium | reverse complement strand
AGGCGTGAGCCGAAGGGAAGACGCGCCGCAATCATGTGCGGTCGGGGCATCCACTCGGCTCACGCCTCGGGCTTTCGTTGAGGAGGCTTCGGGCGAGTCGAGCAACCCATGAGCTGGCCCTGCGTACAATCGAGTCATGCACGAAGTCTTCGAGCACACGGCCGACCTGGGCTTACGCATCGCGGCGCCGTCGCTCGATCTGCTGCTCGCCGAGGCGGGCGTGGGGCTGTTCGAGATCATCGCCGGGGATGTCGGGCAGATTCGCCCGCGGGTCGAGCGGGTGTTCGACGTGGCCGGCACCGATCCCGAGTGGCTGCTGCTCGACTGGACCACGGAATTGCTCGCGGCCTTCACGGTCGATCACATGCTGTTTCGGGAGTTTGCCGTGGCTGTCCATGCGGCGGGGCTGCACGGCATGGCGCGGGGCGAGCCCTACGACCCGGCTGTTCATAGACTGGCCCACGAGGTGAAGGCTGTCACGCAGCACGAGCTCACCGTGCGGCAGCGTGCCACCGGCTGGGAAGCCACGCTCGTCGTCGATATCTGAGCCGTGAACGCATGACCGACATCGACCGCTCCTATTCCGGCCCGCTCGAACGCGTCGACGAGTGCTGCTACCGGATTCCGAAGTCATATCGGCCCGGGATGCGGGTCGACGGCCTCGTGTTCGCCGACGAGCGGCTGATCGAGCACGTGCGGAGCGACAGGGCGGCGGAGCAGGTCGCGAACGTGGCTTTTTTGCCGGGCATCCAGACTGCGAGCCTGGCGATGCCCGACATTCACTGGGGCTACGGCTTCTGCATCGGCGGCGTGTGCGCGACCGACCCGGCCGTAGGCGGCGTCGTGTCGCCGGGCGGCGTGGGCTACGACATCAACTGCGGTGTGCGGCTCGTGCGCACGAATCTCACGCTCGCCGACGTGCGGCCGGTGCTCGTGCAGCTCGTCAATCAGCTGATCCGCGACGTGCCCGTGGGCGTGGGGCAGGGGGGGCGGCACGTGTTTTCGCCGGCTGAGCTCCGCCAGCTGATGCGCGACGGCGTGGAGTATCTCGTGCACCGTGGGCTCGCCACCGACGACGATCGCCTGTTGACCGAGGCGGAGGGCTGCATTGCCGACGCCCGCCCCGAGCTCGTGAGCGACCGGGCGCTTGCCCGTGGGCAAGACCAGTGCGGCACCGTGGGGGCGGGCAACCACTTCATCGAGGTGCAGGTGGTCGACCGCGTCGAAGACACTCGCGCCGCCGCGGCCTTCGGCCTCGCGGAGGGGCAGATCTGCGTGCTCATCCACTCCGGGTCGCGCGGGCTCGGCTACCAGGTGTGCGACGACGCGCTACGGACCCTCCGCGACGCGCCGGCAAAATATGGCATCACCCTCCCCGACCGGCAGCTCGTGTGCGCCCCGGTGGAGAGCCCCGAGGGCGCGCACTATCTCGGCGCGATGCGGGCCGCGGCGAACTATGCCTTCTGCAACCGCCAGCTTCTCATGTGGCAGGTGCGCGAGGTGTTCGAGCGGGTGCTCGGCAAACCTTGGGGCTCGCTCGGCATGGAGCTCGTGTATGACGTGGCCCACAACATCGCGAAGATCGAGGAACACTCGGTGGGCGCCGTGCGCAAGCCCGTGTGCGTGCATCGCAAGGGGGCCACGCGGGCGTTTCCCGCGGGCCATCACGACATCCCCGACCGCTACCGGGCGATCGGGCAGCCGGTGATCATCCCGGGCGACATGGGGCGGGCGAGCTGGGTGCTGCTCGGCGGCCCGCGCTC
>JBMLMS010000311.1:0-1618 GCA_049243925.1 Pirellulales bacterium | reverse complement strand
ACGCCCGTCTCGGCGATCCTGCGCACCGTCTCCGGACGGATGCCGCCGGAGGCCTCCAGGATCACTCGATGCCCCCCCGGAACGCCGAGTCGATCACGAACCGCCACCGCCTCGGCGAGCGCGTCGAGCGGCATGTTGTCGAGGAGCACGATGTCGGGGCCGGCCGGCAGGACCTCGACGAGCTGGGTGAGCGAGTCGACTTCGATTTCGACGACCGTCGCTGCGGCGCGGTCCGCCGGAAACGCACTGGCGACAAACGCCCGCGCCTTCCGCACGGCTTCGGCTGGCCCGAGCCCGCCAGCCGCCAGGGCCGCGAGGTGATTGTCTTTGATGAGGATCGCGTCGTAGAGACCCATCCGGTGATTCCAGCCGCCTCCGAGCCGCGTCGCCAGTTTGTCGAGCCGCCGCCATCCCGGCACCGTCTTGCGGGTGTCGTAGACCCGGCACCCGGTGCCCGCGACGGCGTCGACGAGGCTGCGGGTCGCCGTGGCCACGCCCGAGAGCCTTCCCAGCATGTTCAAAAGCACCCGCTCGGCTGCGAGGACGGACCGGGTCGGACCGGCGAGCGTGGCGACCACGTCGCCCTTTTGCACGGGAGCTCCGTCAGCGACTCGTGGCCGCCATTCAAGATGCTCGTCGGCAACCCGGGTCACCACGCCCCCAGCGTCGAGCCCGGCGATCACCCCGGCCCGCCGGCAGACCACGTCGAGACAGGCCACTGCGTCGCGATCGACGGTGGCCACGCTCGTCCAGTCGCACTCGTGGCCGAGATCCTCGGCAAACCACTCCCGGGCCTGTGCCGCCACGTGGGCGGCCAGCGGCTCGCACCAGGCCGACTGGCGGAACTCGCGGGCGGGAGAAAACGTGAGCGGCGGTCGTGCGGACATGGCGGCGGTATCCTATAGCACGATGATCGATCCGTCTGGTGACACCGCCGTGATCCCCGCCCGGATGCAGCCGCTCGTGGCCTGCACCGCGGCGGCCCTGCTCTTGGCGGCGTTCGCGTGGCTCGCCACCGCCGACAGGCTCGTCGACCACGACGCGCCGCCTCCCGTGAAGCCGGCATTCACCACGAACGTCAACACGGCCTCGGCCGTCGAACTCGCCCAGGTGCCCGGGCTGGGGCCGGCCACCGCCGCACGGCTCGTCGAGCATCGCGATACCCACGGCCCGTTCGCCACGCTCGAAGCCCTGCTCGACGTGCCCGGCATCGGGCCGGCGACGCTGGAACAGATGCGGCCGTGGCTGCGGCCGATTCGCTCGCCCCAGCAGGAGACGCCATGAAGGGCGACCCCGGCATCTTCGAACTCGTGAGCCCCTATCGGCCTGCCGGTGACCAGCCGGCGGCGATTGAGGCGCTCGCGCACGGCATCGAGGCCGACCGGGCCGCGCAGGTGCTGATGGGCGTGACGGGCTCAGGCAAGACGTTCACGATGGCCAACGTGATCGCCCGCATCGGCCGCCCGACGCTCGTGCTCTCGCACAACAAGACGCTCGCCGCCCAGCTCTATGCGGAGTTTCGCGACTTCTTTCCGCACAACGCCGTGCACTACTTCGTCAGCTACTACGACTACTACCAGCCCGAGGCCTACATCCCGCAGCGCGACATCTACATCGA
>JBMLMS010000310.1:0-1519 GCA_049243925.1 Pirellulales bacterium | reverse complement strand
GGCCTTCTACACGCTCGCCCGCCGCGAGAAGGATCTCATGCGAAAGCTCGAGGCGGCCGGCATCCCCAGCCACGGCGGGCCGCTCGCGGCAGCCGATCGTGTCGAACAGCGGCTCGCGTCCGATCGCAGCCCGGATCGGGCCGCTCGTCATGGCGAAGAAGCCGTTCGATTCGACCTTCCATCCGGCATATTGCGCGGCGAGGCAGGCGGCCACCGGTGAATCACTGGCCACGGCGACAACCGGCCACGGGCAGGCGGGCCAGGCAGCGGCGAACGAGGCATGTGGCGTGGCCGCAGGCTCGAGCCAGACGCGGCCGCGACCCGCCATCGCCACGTCCGCCAGCATCAACCCCGCGGCGTCACTGCCGGCCGCATGGACGCCGCAGTCGACGACCCGCGTGCCGGCGACCATTGCGGACCGAATGCCGAGCTGTTCGGCGGCGGCGAGTGCGCGCTCGGCGATCAGCAGGCTCGATTCGTTGAGCGTCGTTGTCATGCAAGAAATTCCCGTCGACCGGCCGTCCGGCGAGGCCATAATGCGGTGCGACGACAGCCCCGGCAATCCCCTGGGATTTCAGGCTGCCCGTCGAGCCACCGGAGAGGTGCAGCATGCCGAGCCTGACCGTCGAAAATTACGTGAAGACGATCTATCAGATCACGACCGCCCAGGCGGGCGAGGCCGCGACGACGGGCCAGCTTGCGACGGCCCTCGGGGTCTCGCCTGGCACCGTCACCAGCATGCTCAAGACACTCGATGCGGCGCGGCTGGCTTCGCACCGGCCCTACGAAGGCGTCGCGCTCACCCCCGCCGGCCGCGTGCTCGCGCTCCGCATGCTCCGGCGACATCGGCTGCTCGAACTGTTTCTCCTGCGCACGCTCGACATGACCTGGGACGAAGTGCACGACGAGGCCGAGCACATGGAGCATGCCGTGAGCGACCTGCTCGTGGATCGGATCGACGCCTATCTCGGCCATCCCGACGTCGATCCACACGGTGATCCGATCCCGCGCGGCGACGGCGAAACCCTGGAGGCGCCGGCCGAGCCTGCCATGCGGTCGCTGGCCGACTGCCCGGCAGGATCGAGCTTCCGGCTGGCGCGTGTGCTCGACCAGTCGCCGGGCTTCCTGCGCTACCTCACCGATGCCGGGCTCGCGCTCGGCACCACGGGCGCCGTCGAAAAAAATCCTGATGGCGCCGGGTTGATGCGGATTCGCGTCGGCGACAGGGCGATGTCGCTCGCTCTCGAAGCGGCGGGCACGCTGCTCGTCATCGAGGCGTGACGAACGGCAGCCGTCCGGTCGCCAGCAGTATGTAGAGCGCGGCGGCCACGAGATCGGCGGTCGTGCCGGGGTTGATCGTGCCCGGACGGATCCCTCCCGCCGGCGGCACGATCCCGCTGAGTCCGCGGCCTGTGTGCAGATCCTGCTCGAGCCGTCGCGCGGCCTCGCGCCAGTCGTCGTCGTCGATCACGGCCCGGGCCCGGGCCGACACCGCCGCGGCGACGGCAGGCCCGTGCTT
>JBMLMS010000309.1:0-2626 GCA_049243925.1 Pirellulales bacterium | reverse complement strand
TTGCCGGCCGCCGGGGCCGCCACGTTTGCCCGCTGAGTGCCGCGAGAGCCGCGAAACCCGCCGCTGCCGGGCCGGGATTTGCCGGTTTTTCCGGGCAACGCACTGAAATCTCCGCTTTTCGGGTTTCCACGTGGCGGCGTCGACATTACCTTGTGTCGAAGCGAATCCGATTTCTGGTTCGTTTTCGTTCCCCGTTTTCGAGGTGCCACGTCGATGCCGTCGCGCGATGAAATTTACGAAAAGGTCAAGACAGCCCTGATCGACGCCCTCGGCGTCGATGACGACGAAGTTTCTCCCACGGCGACCATGGTGGGCGATCTGGGCGCCGAGTCGATCGACTTCCTCGACATCGTGTTCCGCCTCGAGAAGGCCTTCGGCATCAAGATTCCGCGCGGCGAGCTGTTTCCCGAAGACGTGCTCTCGAGCACTGAGTTCGTGACCAACGGCAAGGTCAACGCGGCCGGCATTGCGGCCCTCAAGGCCCGCATGCCGTTCGCCGACCTCGCGAAGTTCGAGGCTAATCCCAGCGTGCAAAACTTTGCCAACACGCTCACCGTGGAAGACATGGTGCGATACGTGCAGGGCAAGTTGGCGGCCTGACATGCGCTGGTTTTGGATCGATCGTTTTGACGAGTTCGTCCGCGGCAAGCACGCCACGGCCGTGAAGAACGTGTCGCTCGCCGAAGAGCACATGCACGACCATTTTCCGGGCGTGGCCCTGATGCCGAACTCGCTCGTCGTGGAAGGCATGGCTCAGACGGCCGGCCTGCTCGTGGCCGACGCCATCGAGTTCAACCGCCGCGTCGTGCTCGCGAAGGTGGCGGGCGCCGAATTCCATTTCGACGCCGTGCCGGGCGACACGCTGCGGTTCGAGGCCACGATTCTCGACCTCAAGCCGACCGGCTCGCTGTGCAAGGTGACGAGCACGGTGGGCGAGCGTGTGCAGGGCGAGGCAGAGCTGTTTTTCGCCCACCTCGAGCCGGGCGAAGGCGTGCCGAAGCTGTTCGAGCCCGACGAGCTCTTGCAGTGGCTCGATCAGATGCACATTTACGACGTGGGGCGCGACGAAGCCGGGCGACCGCTCGCCCGGCCCGATTGGTGAGCCATCAGGCCGCCGGTCGTTCGCGGCCGCCGGCAGGAAGGAAGCGAGCGAGTGGCTGGCAGACGCAGGGTGGTGATCACCGGGATGGGGCTCGTCACGCCGCTCGGCGTGCGCGTGGAAGAGCTCTGGAAAAACCTCATGGCCGGCGCCTCGGGCGTGGGCCTGACCACCGTCTTCGATGCCTCGCGGTTCCCCACGAAGATCTCGGCCGAGGTTCGCAACTGGGACATCGCCGACGAGGGGCAGGACGCCAAGCACTGGCAATTCTGCGGCCGGCACACGAAGTTTGCCGCCGGCGCCGCCCTCCAGGCGATGCGTGATGCCGGCTTGGAGAAGGGCCTGCCTGCCGATCCTGCGCGGCTCGGCGTGTATCTCGGCAGCGGCGAGGGGCAGCAGGATTTCGATTCGTTCACGAGCATGATGATGGCCGCGATCTCGGGCGACACGCTCGACGTGGCCAAGTTCACGAAGCTCGGCCTCGAGACGCTGCATCCGCTCTCCGAAGTGGAGCAGGAGCCGAACATGCCCGCCGGGCATCTCGCCGGCATGTTCAACGCGCAGGGTCCGAATCTCAACTGCCTTACGGCGTGCGCCGCGTCGAGCCAGGCGATCGGCGAGGCTGCCGAGCTCGTGCGCCGCGGCGATGCCGACGTCATGCTCTCGGGCGGCACGCATTCGATGATCCATCCCTTCGGCGTGACGGGCTTCAATCTGCTCACGGCCCTTTCCACCCGCAACGACGAGCCCGCGCGGGCCAGCCGCCCGTTCGACAACGAGCGCGACGGCTTCGTGCTCGGCGAGGGGGCCGCGATGGTGGTGCTCGAAGAGCTCGAGCATGCGAAGCGGCGGGGCGCGAAGATCCACGGCGAACTGCTCGGCTACGGTTCCACGGCCGACGCCTACCGGATCACCGACACGCATCCAGAAGGCCGCGGGGCCGCCGCCTGCATCACGATGGCGCTCAAAGACGCCGGCCTCGGCACGCACGACATCCACTACATCAACGCCCACGGCACGAGCACCGACGTCAACGACAAGGTCGAGACGCTCGCCATCAAGAAGGTGTTCGGCGAGCACGCCTACAAGATCCCGGTGTCGAGCACGAAGAGCATGATGGGCCACCTGATCGCGGCGGCCGGCGCCACCGAGCTGATCGTCTGCCTGCTCGCGATCCGTGATGGCATGCTGCCGCCGACCATCAACTATGAGAATCCCGACCCCAACTGCGACCTCGACTATGTGCCGAACAAGTCGCGCCCGGGGAAGTGCGACCGCGCCCTCTCCAACAGCTTCGGCTTCGGCGGCCAGAACATCTCGCTGATCGTCGGCCGGTATACGTAGGACGGGCTGGTGTTGTGCGTCTGCTCAACGCGCCCAATCCGGCGTCGAAGCCGGCGGTACGCTGCTCCATCGCCGAGGGCGATCGCTAGTCCCTTCTCAACTGTGATGGTGCGCTCGGTGTAAGCCGCGTATCTGCCCGTCGGCTCTTCCGCATCGCACCGACCGTCTCCGCCGCCTCCCCTT
>JBMLMS010000308.1:12329-14255 GCA_049243925.1 Pirellulales bacterium | reverse complement strand
ACACGCTCGCCGAACTGCTCGCCGGCGAGGGCGGCTTCAATCACAACGCCCAGGCCCTGCGGATCATGGAGCTGCTGGAGATTCGCTACGCGCTGTTTCCGGGGCTCAATCTCTCGCGCGAGGTGCTCGACGCCCAGGCCACACGGAAGCGCGACGGCAAGGCCCCGGCGCCGCTCCTGGAGACACAGGCCGTCGACGCGGCCGACTCGATCGCCTACGACACCCACGATGTCGACGACGCCATCGAGCTGGGGCTCGTGAGGCTCGAAGAGCTGCTCGAACTGCCGCTCGTCGCCGAAGCCGCCGCCCGGGCCCGCGATCAGGCAGGATCGCTCGACGATGCCACCCTTCGCCGCGCCCTGCTCCACGAGCTCGTCGATCTGCAGGTGGCCGATCTTGTGGCGGAGAGCCGGGCCACGATCGATCGCCTGGGCATCGACTCGGTGGCCAGGGTGCGGGCGGTGTTCGACGGCGTGGACGGCGGCCGCGGCGTGCGGGTGGTGTCGCACAGCCCGGCCGTGGCTGCGGGCAAGAAGCAGCTCGAGATTTTTCTGTTTCAGCGGGTGTACCGCAGCGACCGCGTGATGACCGTGCGGGCGGCCGCCCAGGAAAAACTTTCGCAGTTGTTCCAGTGGTACGTCGCCCATCCCGAGGAGCTGCCTGCCCGGTTTCGCGCCCGGGCCGCCGAGTGGGGCGCTCGGCGCAGCACGGCCGATTACCTCGCCGGCATGACCGACCGCTTTCTGGAACAGGACCATGGCCGGAGGCTGTGTTAGGATTGGAGCATGGCACTCGTCGTTTTGCGAGCGATCTTCGTGGCGGTCTCGGTCGGCATCGCCGTCCTGATGTTCGGCACGCCGATGATCCGCCAGGCGCCCGCCTGGGTGCCGTGGGCCGTGCTCCTCGGCATGATCGCCCTGCCACTCACGGTGATCGGCATCGATTCGTCACTTCGACGGAAAGACCTCACGGTGATCACGGCCATCTACTTCGGCCTGCTCGTGGGCGTGTTTCTGACCTACATCGCGGTGCTCGCCCTGACGCCGATCCTGGCGGCGAATTCCGACAACCCGGTGGCGTCGTGGCTGCCGCTGATCCTCGGCATGATCCTCTGCTACATCTGTACGAGCCTGCTGCTCCAGACTCGCGACGACTTTCGCTTTCTCATTCCCTACGTCGAATTCGCCCGCGACGTGAAGGGGCTGCGGCCGAACATCCTCGACGCCAGTGCCGTCGTCGACGGCCGCGTGGCCGACCTCGCCGAGACGGGCCTGTTTCAGAGCCGGTTTGTCGTGCCCTCGTTCGTGGTCGACGAGCTGCAGCAGGCGGCCGATTCACCCGACAAGCAGCGGCGGCTGCGGGGCCGCCGGGGCCTCGACGTCTTGGGTGCCCTGCGCGAAAACAAGACGGTCGACATCGAGGTGCTCGCACCGGCCGATGAGACAGACGCCGCCAGTTCGGAGGAGCAGCGCGTGGTGGCGATGGCGCGGCAACTCGGCGGGCGAATCATCACCAACGATCCCAACGTGGTGAAGATCGCGGGCGTCCGCTCCGTGCAGGCCCTCAACATCAACGACATCGCCCTCTCGCTCAAGCCTACGTTCGTTGCCGGAGATATGGTCGACGTGCGGCTCGTGAAGCCCGGCGAAGGGCCCGGCCAGGGCGTGGGCTACCTCGACGACGGCACGATGGTCGTGGTGGAAGGCGGCCGCGACCAGATCGGCCGGCTCGTGCATGCGAGTGTCACGAGCACGCTCCAGACGTCGGCCGGCCGGCTCGTGTTCGCCAAGCCCGAGTTCTCCCGCAACTGACCGGCCGTTGCGTCAGCCACACCACGCGATGACACGGACGGCTATGGCACGAACGGCCACGACACGAACGCTCGCTTTCGCCTGTTCGCTCGTTTGCGTGCTGGCGGCCGTCGCG
>JBMLMS010000308.1:0-12229 GCA_049243925.1 Pirellulales bacterium | reverse complement strand
ACCGTCGTCACCGACTACGCGCTCGACTGGCTCCAAAGCAGGCAGGCTGGCCAGCCCTGGGCGCTGTGCGTGGGCCAGAAGGCACCCCACTCGTTTTATTTTCCTGAGCCCAAGTACGCGCATGCCTTCGACGACGTCCGCGTGCCCTATCCCGCCAGTGCGTTTCAGCTCGACGCCAAGCCCGACTGGATCCGCGAGCGCCTGCCCACCTGGCACGGCATCTACGGCCCGCTCTTCGACTGGCGGAAGTCGTTTCCTGACACGAGCCCGGAAGGCGTGAAGGACTTCGAGAACATGGTGCACGCCTACTGGGGCACCGTGCTCTCGGTGGACGATAGCGTGGGGCGGCTGGTCGATTTCCTGAAGACGACCGGCCAGTGGGACAACACGCTCGTCGTGTTCATGGGCGACAACGGCCTCCTCGAGGGTGAGCACGGTATGGTGGATAAACGCACCATGCACGAGCCGAGCATCCGGATTCCGCTCATCGCCCGAGGCCCGGGCCTGCCTGCGGGCCGGGTCGTGAACGAACAGGTGCTCACGGCCGACGTGGCGCCGAGCATCCTGGCCGCCTGCAAAGCTCCCGCGCTCGACGACATCGACGGCCGCTCGTGGCTGGGTCTGCTCGCTGGCTCGGGTGTGCCGTGGCGCACGGAATGGCTCTACGAATACAACTACGAGAAGCAGTTTCCCTACACGCCGAACATCCGCGGCATCCGCACCGACCGCTGGAAGTTCATCCGCTATCCGCACGGCGACGGCACGCCCGACCGGCATCTGCCCGAGCTCTACGACCTTGCCGGGGATCCGGGCGAGCTCACAAATCTCGCTGCCGATCCGGCCCACGCGGCGACACGGGCCGATCTCGAACGCCGGCTCACCGCCCTGCTTGCGGCCCACGGCCTGACGCCCGACACCGACCGGATGCCGCTCGACGAGGGCATCCAGACGTCGCTGCCCGACCAGAAGGTGCGGTGAGTCAGACCTCCCAGCCCTTGCGGTAGGCCCGGCGGAGGAGCGCGTTGACGTCGGCCCGGTCGCTCTGCATCGCCGCGGCGTCCCAGGCAAACTCGCCCTGCACGCGGTAGGCGATGTTCGCGAGCAGCACGCTCTCGGAGAGCGGCCCGGTGTACTCGAAGTTACATGTGGCGGGCGTGCCGCCGCGGCAGGCATCGACCCATTCCTGCCGGAATCCCGGCGACGGCGCGAGCGTCTGCGGCGGGCTCTTCACCTCGGCAAACTTCGCCTCGGGGAGGAGCAGCCACTTTTCGAAGCCGCAGAGCAGCATCCCCTCGGTGCCGATGAAGAGCGTGTTCTTCTTATCGGCCATCGTGTCACTGATGCCACGGTCGGCGAGCACCGGCGGCAGGCCCTGATACCAGTGCACGCTCACGGCGGGCAGGGCCTTGCCGTCGACCCCTTTCCGCGCCGGAAAGTCGAGCCGGCTCGTGAGCTGCGTGGGCGTGCGGTCGCGATCGGGCTCGGGCCCGCTCCCCGACACCCGCACAGGGTGCGCGAGGTCGAGCGCCCAAAACGGAATGTCGAGCACGTGACAGCCCCAGTTGCCCGTCTCTCCGGTGCCGAATTCCCACCAGAACCGCCAGTCGTACGGGGCGAAGCCGGCCGTGTAGGGCCGCTCTGCCACGGGCCCGAGCCAGAGATCCCAGTCGAGCGTAGCCGGCGGCTGCGCCGGGCTCCCAGGCAGCTTCGGCATGCCCCGCTTGCTCGCGACCCACGAATGCACCTCCGTCACGGTGCCGATCGTGCCGGCCTTCACGAACTCGACGCCTGCCCGCAGCCCCGCGAGCGCATGCCGCTGTGAGCCGAGTTGAGTGGCGAGCTTCTTCGCCCGGGCAGCCTCGGCGATCCGCCGCACCTCTTCGACCTCGTGCGCGAGCGGCTTTTCCAGATACACATGCTTGCCGCGATCGATCGCCCACCAGGCTGGATGAAAGTGCGTGTGGTCGGGCGTGCTGATCACGACGCCGTCGATCTCCTTTTCGATGCTGTCGAACATCTTCCGAAAATCGGTGAACCGCCGGGCCTTCGGAAACTCCTCGAACGCCTTCGCGCCCCGGTTCTCGTCGACGTCGCAGAGTGCGATGATGTTCTGCTGCCCCAGGTCTTTGAGGTTCGCAGCCCCCTGCCCGCCGATGCCCACGATCGCGAGATTGAGTTTGTCGGAGGGACCCTCCGCCGGAGCGGCCCCGAATCCGTGGCCGGCGAAAAACCCGGGCAAAACTGCTGCGAAGCCCGTGAACGTACGCCGCCGAACTCTGCCAGTATGAGCCTTTCCCCGCGGATTCATGCGATGTTTCCCGACGTGAACGACGAACAATATCATGAAGTATAGTCCGAGGCTTTCCGCATGCGTTCCCCCTGCATTGTGATGCTGGCCTCCGTCACCATGACGGCGATCATGTGCCGACCGGCATGCGCCGCCGATCATCCCGGCGTGGCGATCTACAAGGAGCACTGCGGCCGCTGCCACGGCGACGCCGGCGCGGGCACGACTGACGTGCCCGACCCGCTCTTTGGCGACCTCTCTGTCAACCAGCTCGCCGCCTACATCGACGAGACGATGCCCGAGGACGACCCGTCGCTGGTGACCGGCACGGCGGCCCGGCAGGTGGCCGAATACATCCACGGGGCCTTTTACTCGGCCGTGGCCCGCGACCGCAATCGCCCGGCCCGGGCCGAGCTCTCTCGGCTCACCGTTCGGCAGTATCGCAACGTCGTCGCCGACCTCGTGGCCAGCTTCCGCGGCCGGGGGCCGGGCGTCGATCCGGGCCGGGGCCTCAAGGCCGAATACTTTCGCGGCCGTGACTTCGACCGCGGCAAGGCGCTCGTCTCCGAGCAGGTCGATCCGCAGGTGGCCTTCAATTTCGGTGTCGAGGGGCCCGATCCTGAGCGGTTCGAGCCCAACCGCTTCGCAATCCGCTGGACGGGGTCGATCGTACCGCCGGAGACAGGACACTACGAGTTCGTGATCCGCACGGCCCACTCGGCGAAGCTCGTGCTCAACACGGCCTGGTACGAGCCGCCGCTGATCGACGCCTACGTGAAGTCGGGCGACGAGACCGAGCATCGCGGCACGCTCTTCCTGCTCGGCGGCCGGGCCTATCCCTTGCGGCTCGAGTTTTCGAAGGCCAATCAAGGAGTCGATAACACGAAGCACGAACTGCCGGCGCATGCCTCGATCGAGCTTCTCTGGAAGCCCCCGCACGGGGTGCTCGAGACCGTGCCCGAGCGGTGCCTGATTCCGCACGAGAGCCAGCCTGTGTTCGTGCTTAATGCCCCGTTTCCACCGGACGACAAGTCGATCGGCTACGAGCGCGGCACATCCGTCTCGAAGGACTGGTTTCAGGCGGCCACCGCAGCCGCGAGCGAAACGGCCGGTTATGTGCTCGATCATGTCGAACACCTGGCCCACGTGAAACGCGATGCCCCCGATCGGGCGGTGAAGCTCCAGTCGTTCGCAGCCACTTTCGCGGAGCGGGCCTTCCGTCGGCCGCTGTCGCCCGAGATCAGGACGCTCGTCATCGACCGTGCCTTTGCCGACGCTCCTGACCTCGATGCCGGCCTGAAGCGTTCGCTGCTCCTCGTGCTCGGCTCGCCCCGGTTTCTGTTTCGGGAGCCGGCCGGCGGGATGGCCGATCCGTTCGCCACCGCGGCTCGTCTCTCATTCGGCCTCTGGGACTCGATCCCCGACGAGCCCTTATGGCAGGCTGCCGCACGGCAGCAGCTCGCCACGCCCGAGCAGATCCGCAGCCAGGCAGAGCGCATGACGGGCGACCGTCGCACGCAGGCGAAGCTCCGAGACTTTCTCCTCGGCTGGCTGCGCGTCGATCACGGCCCTGAGCTCGCCAAAGACAAGTCGCTCTACGCCGGCTTTTCACCGGAGGTGGCGGCCGACCTGCGGTCGAGCCTGCTGCTCTCGCTCGACGACGTTCTTGGCGCATCCGGGGCGCCATCGAACACCGACTTCCGCCGGCTGTTCACCGACGACACGGTCTACCTCAACGGCCGGCTTGCCCCGCTCTACGGCGCGTCACTTCCGCCCGATGCCCCGTTCACGCGGATCCGGCTCGACGACGGCCGCCGCGGCGGCGTGCTCTCGCATCCCTACATGATGAGTGTGCTTTCCTACACGGCCGCCACCTCGCCGATCCACCGGGGCGTATTCCTGGCCCGGAGCGTGCTCGGCAACGTGCTCCGCCCACCCGAAGAAGCGGTGGCCCCGCTGGCACCGGAACAGCATCCCGATCTCACCACGCGCGAGCGTGTGGCCCTGCAGACGAGCGCCGTGGCCTGCCAGACCTGCCACACGATGATCAATCCACTCGGATTCGCCCTCGAGGAGTTCGATGCGATCGGCCGCCATCGCGCCGCGGAGAAGCACGGCGCCACGGAGAAGCCGGTCGATGCCTCCGGCTCCTACCTGCCGCGCGAGGGTCCGGAGGCCACATTCAAGGGCGCCCGTGAACTCGCCGCCTATGTGGCCTCGAGCCGCGACGCGCAGGAGGCCTTCGTGCAAAGCCTGTTCCATGCCCTTGTGAAGCAGCCGATGCGGGCCTGGGGGCCTGACACGCTGGAAAACCTGCGTACGTCGTTCGAAACAGGCGGATTCGACATTCGCCGGCTTCTCGTCGATATCATTTCCATGGCGGCGACACCGCCGAAGTTCGACATGGCCCAGGCGCAGGCTCAGCCTCCGGAATCACAGCCATGACCAGATTCGCACAGCTTTCGCGCCGCGATCTGCTTCGCACGCTCGGCGTCGGTGCGGGAGTGCTCCCCTTCCTGGGCAACCTGCCGAGTCTCGCCGCGGTGGCAGGCGCACCGGAAAAGCGGCGGCTCGTGGTCGTGTTTAGCCCCGATGGCGTGGTGAAGAAAAACTTCTGGCCTGCGATCCCCGGCCCCTTCCTCACGCCCGGCCCCGTGCGGGTGCCAGCCGAACTGCCGCCGATCCTCCGGCCGTTCGAGCCGTTTCGTGATCGGCTGCTCACGCTCCAGGGCGTGCATGACAAGGTGGGCGGCGACGGCGACCGCCACATGCGCGGCATGGGCTGCCTGCTCACCGGCATCGAACTGTTTCCCGGCAACATCCAGGGCGGGGGCGAGACGCCCGCGGGATGGTCGAGCGGCCTCTCGATCGACCAGGAGATCAAGAATCATCTCCAGGCGAGGCCCGAGACGGCCACCCGCTTCGGCTCGCTCGAGTTCGGCGTGCTCGTGCCCAATCGTGCCGACACCTGGACGCGCATGGTCTACGCGGGCCCCAACAAGCCGGTGGCGCCGATCGACGACCCCTATCAGATGTTCGCGAAGCTCTACGGGCAGATGAAAGACCGCGAGAGCATGCAGAGCGTGCTCGACGAGTTGCATGAAGACCTGGCCAAGGTGGCGGGGGCGCTGCCGGCCGAAGACCGCCGGATTCTCGAGGAGCACACGGCGCTCGTCCGCGACTTCGAGCAGGAACTGGCGACCCACAGGGAAACCGTGGGCCACCCGGTGCCGGTGCTCGAGCAGGGCATCGTGGAACAAAACGACCAGATGCCGAAGATCAGCCGGATGCAGATCGAGCTCGTCGTCTCGTCACTTGCCGCCGACTTCGCCCGCGTGATGACGCTCCAATTCACGAACTCGGTGGGCCAGCCCCACATGAAGTGGCTCGGCGTCGACGAGGGGCAGCACGAGCTCTCCCACGAGCCGAATACGAACGAAGCCGCCCAGGAGAAGCTCACGAAGATCAACGCCTGGTATGCGGGCGAGATCGCGCACCTTGCCCAACGGCTCGCTGAGACGCCCGAGCCGGGCGGTTCCGGCTCGCTGCTCGACAACACCACGATTCTGTGGACGAACGAACTCGGCGAAGGCAACTCGCACTCCCTCGACGACATCCCGTGGGTCATGATCGGAGGCGGCCTCGGGTTTCAGACGGGCCGGGCCCTGCAATTCCCGGGGGTGCCGCACAACCGGCTCCATCTGTCGCTCGCCCACGCGATGGGCCACACGTCGCTCGTGCGGTTCGGCAACCCCGATTATTGCGGCGACGGCCCGCTCACCGGCCTCGCCTGATCCGCCGGATCCCTTTCTCGCCGCTTCGGGCGTGGCGCATACTGTCGTCTCCCTGGAGAACCTTCATGCTTTCGCCCGCCCTCCGGTTCCTCGCTGTCTTCCTCATGGCCTGCATGGCCCAGCTCGCGCTGGCAGCCGCGGCAGACAAGCCCGTGTTCACCGATGCTTCCCTTGCCGACACTGATTTCGCCCTCCAGGGCGAATACTCCGGCGAGGCGTCGATCGACGGCCAGCCCCTGCGACTCGGCATTCAGGTCGTGGCCCTCGGCGACGGCGCGTTCGACGTGGTCGCGTATCCCGGCGGGCTTCCTGGCGCCGGCTGGAGCCAGCCGAACAAGGTCGTCGGCAAGGGCACGCGCACCGATCAGGATGGCACGCCTGTCGTGGTGCTCGAGGGCGTCGACTGGACCGGCCAGAAGCGGCGCGGCGAGATTCGCGGCAACGCCGTGGTGATGCTCGGCGACGATGGCGGCGTGGTGGCCTCGTTTTCAAAGGTTGAACGGAAGAGCCCCACGCTCGGGGCAGAGCCGCCTCCCGGCGCGATCGTGATCTTCGATGGAGCCGGGCCGATCGATGAGACGAAGACCCTCGTGAGCCCACGGGTCACCGATGATGGACTGTTGATGGAAGGGGTCACGACGGCCGATTCCTTCGGCGATGCTCGCTGGCACATCGAGTTTTGCCTGCCGTATCAGCCCGAGGATCGCGGCCAGCAGCGTGGCAATAGCGGGGCCTACGTCGCCGGAGCCTACGAAGTGCAGATGCTCGACAGCTTCGGGCTCGAGGGGAAAAACAACGAGTGCGGCGGTGTCTATTCCGTGGCGGCCCCGAGCGTGAACATGTGCCTTCCGCCGCTGTCGTGGCAAACCTACGACATCGACTTCACCGCACCCAGGTTCGAAGGTGGAAAGAAGATTGCCGACCCACGGATGACGGTCCGACACAACGGCGTCTTGATCCAAGACGACGTCGCGGTGCCGAAGATCACCCCCGGCGGACCGCAGAAACAAGAGCAGCCCACGGGGCCGCTCCACCTGCAGAACCACGGTAATCCGGTGCGCTATCGCAACATCTGGGTGCTGCCGAAGTCATGACATCCCGCCGGACGCCATCCGCCCCCGGCGAGTTCGACGTCGCTGCCGCGCAGTTGGCGAGTGCCCGCCGCGTGCTCCTGACGGGGCTCGTCGGCGCGTCCGTCGAGGCCGCCCGCGCGGCCTGCGACCTCGCCGAGGCGGTCGGAGCGGCGGTCGACTTCGGAGCGATTGATCTCGATCGTCCGACCGGGCCGACGATTGCCCGGGCTGGGGCTGTGACCGCCGACCCTGAAGAGATGCGCGACCGTGCCGATCTCGTGATCCTCTGGGGCTGCGACCCGGCCCGATCGCATCCGACGATCGCAGCGCTCCTGCCGCCACGAGCCGCGATACTGCGCATGCCCCCCACGGCCGCGCCTGCGGTGGATGCCGCGCGACTCCTCCAGCATCTCGTGCGCGGCGGCGAGCCGCCGGTGGCGAATGGGCCCTTGATCGACGCCTGCATCGCCGCCCGCGCGGCGATCGCGCAGGCCACGTGCGTGGCGATCGTCACCGATGGCTCAGCCGATCCGCTCGGCCTCGAGGCCTGGAGCATCGTACAACTGGTTCGTGAGATCTCCCGCGTGAAGCCCGCGTTCGAGATTCCTCTCCGAGCGGCCGACCACGCCGCGGCGGCGGCGGTGTGCACGTGGCGCTACGGCGCCGCCGGGGCCATCGCCCAAGCCGACCGCGATGGCGGCCGGTTTCTGCCCGGTGAAGCCTCCGCCCGACGGTTCGTGGAACGGGGCGAAGTGGACTGCGTGCTCGTGATCGGCCGGCTCGCCGATGGGGTTGAAGAGGCGATCGCCCGCCGTGGCGCCGGCCTGACCGTCATCCGGATGCCCGCCGAAGAGAGCTCGCTCCGCGGCATGATGGCGGCAATCACCGCGCGGGCGGATGGAGGCCGTCGATGACCGCAGCGCACCGGTTCGTCCTCCGCGGTGGCACGATCCACGATCCGGCGCACGATCGCGACGGTGTGGTCGCCGACATCTGGATCGAAAACGGCACGGTCATCGGCAGGCCGGCCGATCCGGCGGCGTTCGCGGTGGTCGATGCCGCAGGTCTCGTCGTCATGCCGGGCGGCGTGGATCTCCACAGCCACGTCGCGGGGCCCAAGGTAAACGCCGGTCGGCGGATCGCGCCCCACCTGGCCCGCCACCGCTCTCCCCGCCCTGCCGCCGTGCCCACGATCCACTCGACGGGCGCGCTCTATGCAGCCCTCGGCTACACCACGGTCTTTGACGCGGCGATCGCCACCGGAGCGGCGGCGATCGCCCATGCAGAGCTCGACGAGCTGCCGATCCTCGACAAAGGCATCTATCTCCTCGCTGCGGACGACGCCGACATGCTCGCCGCCCTCACGGCCCACGACATGCCCCGCTGCGAGGCCTTGCTCGGGGAGAAAATGCGTGCCGGCCGCGGCTGGGCGGTGAAGGTGGCCAATCCTGGCGGGCCGTCGTTTTGGAAACACGGCCGACGCGGCGACCATCACGACCTCGACACGTCGCTCCCCGACCGGCAGGTCACGCCCCGGCAGATCCTCGACCGGCTCGTGCGGGCCGTGCAGTCGGTCGGCCTGCCGCACCCGCTCCATGTGCACACGGCGAATCTCGGCCTGCCGGGCAACTGGCGCACGATGCTCGAAACGATGCGCACGTTCGACGGCCTACCCGCCCACCTCGCCCACGTGCAGTTCCACAGTTATTCCGGAGGCGATCTCGACGAGGGTTCGTTTGGTTCGGGAGTCGCCCCGCTCGTGGAGCACTTCAACGCCCACAACACCCTCACGCTCGACGTCGGGCAGATCCTGTTCGGGGACACCGTGGCGATGACGGGCGACTCGGCCGCTGCGGAACATCTTGCGCAGGCGACGGGCACACCCTGGATGTCGCACGACCTGCATCTGGAGGGCGGCTGCGGCGTGCTGCCGATCGCCTACAAGGAAAAGAGTCTGATCCATGCCTGGCAGTGGGCGATCGGGCTCGAATGGTTTCTCACCGTCACCGACCCGTGGCGCGTCGCACTCTCGACCGACCATCCCAACGGCGCCCATTTCACGGCGTATCCCGTGCTCATGCAGCTCTTGGGCGACGAGGCGTTTCGCCGCGAGGCACTCGCCAGGATTCATCCGGCGGTGCGAAAGCGGAGCCCGCTCGCCGGCATCCGCCGCGAATACTCGCTCCAGGAACTGTGCATCGTGACGCGGGCGGCACCGGCGCGAATTGCGGGCCTCGCGCACAAGGGGCATCTGGGCGTCGGGGCCGATGCCGACATCACGCTCTACCGACCGAGCCGCGATCTCGCGCGGATGTTTTCGATGCCCGCGCGGGTGTACAAGGCGGGCGTGCTCGTGGCCGAGGACGGCGCAGTGAAGGCTTTGCCGTCAGGGCGGACGCTGATGGCATCCCTGTAGGACAGGCATGTAGGACAGGCTTCAGCCTGTCGGAGTGCTTGACAGGCTAAAGCCTGTCCTACATCGACACCAGCCGTTCCACCGCCTCGACGTGCCTCGCGAGCGCCGGCCCGATGGCAAACTGCTCAGCCGCCCGCTGGCGGGCCGCATCACCGTAGCGACGTGCCAACTCCATATTCTCGAGCACGTTGAACGCCCGCCGAGGAAACTCGCTCTCGGGATCAGCAGGCACGATGCGGCCCGTCACGCCGTCGCCGATCAGCTGTCGCGCCGCATCGCTCTCCACTGCGACGACGGGCACCCCACAGGCCATGGCATCGAGGATCGCCCCACCGTAGGCCACGTCGCCCGACTGCCAGACCAGCTGGCTCGCCTTGACGAGATCGGGAAGCACGTCGCAGAAGGACACCACCCGCAGCCGTTCCGCGAGCTGCTGCACACGCGCCCGCCGCTGCACCCGCGCCGCAAGGGGCCCCTGCCCCACGAGCACGTGCTCGACACCGCGGTGCACGACCTCCAGTTGATCGATCGCCCACACGAGCCGCTCGAGCCGGGCCTCACCCACGAGCGGGGCGACGCACAGCGTCCACTGCGTGTCGGTGCGGAGCCCGAGCCGGGCGGCCAGATCGTGCCGCGACAGCCCGGCCGGCTCCGCCGCTTCGATCCCCGGCGCGAGAATGTCGATCCGGCCCGATCGCACGCCGACGGCCTCGCAGCGGCCCGCGACGCCGGCCGAAACGGTGATCACACGGTCAAGCCGCGCGAGCGCCCAGCCAAGCCTGCGCGACCGCGGCCCCGTGGCCAGATGTGCGACGGCTGCGATGCGTCCGGCGAACGGTCGAATCAATCCGATGGCTAGTGCCGCCGATCGACCCCACGCGTGGACGACCGCGGGCTTCTGGCTTCGGCACAGCGCGGCAAGCCGCGCCGCTGCGGCTATGTCGAAAGTCGGCCGCGTGCCGATACGGTGCACCGAATAGCCCCGGGCGGCGAGCCGCGCCGGCACCGCACCGCCCGCCGTGCCCACTGCCACCGCCACGTCCCAGCCGGCGGCCCGAAAAGCGTGTGCCGCAAGCTCGATCTGCCGACCGGTGCCCACGTGGTCGAGCCCGCGCGCGACCATGAGCATCGACCTCGGCCGCTGCCCGATCATCCGCCCGCACCAGCCGCTGCCGACGCATGACGGGCGATGTCGTCGTCGTCGAGGGCCGCGAGGTACGGCAGGTGACGCCACAGGCCGTCGAAATCGAGGCCATAGCCCACGACGAAGGCATCGGGGATCTCAAAGCCGACGAAGTCGGGCTCCATCGCCACCTCGGCCCGTCCGTGTTTTCGCAACAGCACCAGCGACCGCACCCTCGCTGCGCCGAGCCGCCGCAGCTCCTCCATCAGCGCCTGCATCGTGCGGCCGGAGTCGAAGATGTCGTCGACGACGAGGACGTCGTGCCCGGTGAGATCGGGCAGGAGGTCGAGCCGCAGGTCGAGCCGGCCGGGCGAAGTGGCCGTGCCGCGGTAGCTGCTCGCCCACACCATGTTGAGCTGCACGGGCCCCTCGAGCCGCCGGATCAGGTCGGCCACGACCATGATCGAGCCGGTCAGCACCCCGATCACGGTGAGTGGTTTTTCGATCGTGTCGCCGCGCACTTCGGCCGCGAGCCGTTCGATCCCCTCGGCGAGTTGTGCAGATGAGAGCAGCGTGCGCATGATCGAGGGAGAGCGTAACAGATTTCAGGGCGGCCGGAATGCCACCCGAGGGCCCACCTGCCATGACCATTCCACCCCGTCTGCACTGGTCGCATGTGACCATCACCGGCCAGCCATGCGAGGTGTTCGCACCACCCGACGCCGTGCCGGGCCGGGCGCTCGTCTTCCTTCATGATCTCGCCGGCCGGCCACTCTCGCAGGCCGACGCCGCCCGCTCCGCGATCGAAGCAGCCGGCCTCCCGACGATCGCACCGCTCACCGGCCGCTCATGGTGGCTCGACCGGATCATGCCCACGTTCGACAGTGGCGTGACACCCGAGCGGTTCGTCCGCGACGCTGTCGTCGCCGAAATCGGCGCTCGCCTCGGCGTCCAGCCGCCGGGCATCGGGCTGCTCGGAGTCGGCATGGGGGGCCAGGGCGCGTTGCGACTGGCCTACCGACACCCCGGCATGTTTCCAATTGCAGCCGCCATCGCGCCGGCGCTCGACTTTCATCTGGGGATGCGCAACGCGGCCGATCGCGACGACGGCGAGCTGTTCGACACGCTGTGGGAAACCTTCGGCGACGTCGAGCGCGCCCGGCAAGACACGGCGATCCTCCACGTGCATCCGCTCAACTGGCCGCGACATCAGTGGTTTGCGAGCAGCCCCGACGATCTCGACTGGCACGACGGCGCGGCGCGGCTGCATGGCAAACTCGTGGCCCTCGGCATTCCACACGAGGCCGTGCTCGAGCCGGCCGCGGGCGAGGGCCAGACAGCGTTCGAAAGCCGCATGGCCGCAGCTGCGGTCGCCTTCGTGGTGAACGCCCTCGACAAAGAATCCCGCCGAATCCCGTAGGACAGGCTTCAGCCTGTCATGACTCATGGCAAGGGCGCCGGCGTCGGACTCCCCGTATCCCCTCGCCGGACGTTCGCCTCCGCCCTCCAGGCTCCGGCTCACTCGGACCTGCCTGC
>JBMLMS010000307.1:0-2108 GCA_049243925.1 Pirellulales bacterium | reverse complement strand
GGAGGGCGAAGGCGAACGTCCGGCGACGGGATATGGGGAGCCCGAAGCCGGCGCGGACAAGTTGAGCCACGACAGGCTGAAGCCTGTCCTACAAGCGTGCGTTGGGCGGGGATGCCCGCCCCGGGTAACATTGCTCCTATGGCCTACCGGTCGTTCACGGACATCGTCGGCGAGTCGAGCCTGGAGCGGAAATGCCGCTTCCTGTTCGGGCTTTGTCTGTTGCTGCTGATCACCGGCAGCTTCTGGTGGTATGGCTTCCGTACCGAGGAGCTCGTCTACACGACGACGCGGAACACCGGGCGCAACTTCGTCGACGCCACGATGCTCCAGTCGCACTGGGAGAAGCTCGAGCCCGATCGAAAGTTTACCGGCCTGATCGAGCAGCTCGGGGCCGTGCTGCGGCCGCAGCAGTATCGATCGTGGGTGCTTGATCCGGCGGTGTCGCCGGAGGAGCGGGCTCGGCGGAATTACAGCCGGCTCGACATCGCCGTGCTCGACTATTTCACCAATCGGCCCGTCGATGCGGCGCCAGCGCTGGCAGGGACCGCGAGTACCGCGGCCGATTCAGGCGAATACCGCGAGTTTCGTACGGCCGACAACAAGGAATACCACTATTACCAGCCGATTCGCTGGAAGAGCAGCTGCAAGGTCTGCCACGAGTATCGCGGCATCATCGGCGACGCGCCGGCCCAGGCTCAGGCTCAGCCCCCGGCCCAAGCCCCGGCCGACGGGGGCGGTCATGTCCGACACGCCGAGAACGATCTGATGGCGGTCGTGAAGGTCGTGATGCCCGACTCCGTCACCAGGCGGGCCATCAACTGGAATCGGGCGATCCTGCTCGCGACGGCGATCATGACGGTGTTTCTGGCGATGCTCGTGGCCTATGCGATCGTGCGCTACGTGATCGTGAAGCCGCTCGGACACCTGCGCGACGTGGCCGACGAGGTGCGCAAGGGCAACGTGCAGGCCCGGGCCGAGCTGCACACGGCCGACGAGTTCGAGGAGCTCGGCGTGGCGTTCAATCGTATGCTCCGGGGGCTCGTGGATTCGCAGCAGGAACTGCGCAAGGTCAATGAGAGCCTCGACGACAAGGTCGACGAGCTCGCCCAGGCGAACCTGCATCTCTACGAGATGAACCGCCTCAAGAGTGACTTTCTCGCCACGATGAGCCACGAGCTGCGGACGCCGCTCAACAGCATCATCGGCTTCTCCGACGTGCTCGGCTCGATCCAGTCGCTCGACGACAAGCAGCGCCGCTACGTGGCCAACATCCGCTCGTCGGGCAGGATGCTGCTCGAAATGATCAACGACATCCTCGATCTGGCGAAGATCGAGGCGGGCAAGATGGAGGTGCGGGCGAGCGCCTTTCGGATGGAATCGATCGTGTCGGCCCAGTGCGACATGGCGCGGCCGCTGGCCGAAAAGAAAAACATCGATCTCGAGTTCGACGTGGAGCCGGGGCTCGAGGCGGTCGACCAGGATCCGGCGAAGGTGCAGCAGATCCTCGCCAACCTGCTCTCCAATGCCGTGAAGTTCACGCCGGAGGGAGGCCGGGTGGACGTGCGGGCCCGGCTCGAGGCCGCCGCCGACGGGCCGCCGACCGCGTTCCTGCTCGAGGTGGCCGACACGGGCGTGGGGATCGCTCCCGAGGAACAGCAGACGATCTTCGAGAAATTTCGGCAGAGCCGCGTGTTTCAGTCGGGCGACGATGCGATGACGCGGGAGTTTTCGGGCACGGGGCTCGGGCTCTCGATCGTGCGGGAGCTCTGCCGGCTGCTCGGCGGCGACATCGGCGTCGAGAGCCAGCTCGGTCGCGGCAGTCAGTTCACGGTGCGGCTGCCGCTCGTCTATCCTGGGCTCGAGCGTGAGCCGGAGACGGCGTCGCTCGTCGACGCCACGCAGCCGGCGGCCTGATATCCCGACAGGGCACGAGGAGAGAGCATGGCGAAGGACAGGAAGCCGATCGAGGTCGTGCTCTTCACTGACGGCGCGTGCAGCGGCAATCCCGGCCCGGGTGGCTGGGCCTACATCCTCAGGCATCCGGAGACGGGCCGCGAGGCGGAGGCCTCCGGCTCCGAAGCCGACACCACGAACAACCGCATGGAGCT
>JBMLMS010000306.1:0-1835 GCA_049243925.1 Pirellulales bacterium | reverse complement strand
TCACGGCCGCGACCGCCGGCCCGCTCTATCTCAAGCTCAACGAAAGCCCCGGCGAACTCGCCGACAACGGTGGCGAATTCAGCGTCGTTCTCACACCCCAATAGCCTGCGCGATGTGGGGCAAGCGTCTCGCTTGCCATGCTGGCGACCAAGACGGCCGGCTGGAGGCCGGCCGCCGCAGGTGAGGCAACCTTGGCTTGCCTCGCCTGCGGAAAGCGGCGGGGGCCAGGGATGGCCCCGCCGCGCTTAAGCATGCACGGCGAATTCGCCGGCGGCGAGGCTCGGCAGGTTCGTGGATCCCATCAGCCAGAGATCCACCGATCGGGCCGCCTCGCGGCCCTCGTGGATCGCCCACACCACGAGCGACTGGCCGCGGCGCAGGTCGCCCGCCGCAAACACGCCCTCCGCGCTCGTCATGTAGTCTCCGCCGGTCTTCACGTTGCCTCGTGGATCGAGCTCGAGGCCGAGGTCGGCGATCGGCCCCTGCTTCTCCGGGCCCACGAAGCCCATCGCCAAGAGCGCGAGCTGACAGGGCCACTCCTGCTCCGTGCCAGCGAGCTCCTTGAATTTCTGCTGCCCCGTGGCCGGATCCTGATACCACTCGATCCGCACCGTCTTGAGGCCGCGGAGCTGGCCCTTGTCGTCGCCGAGAAACTCCTTCGTGAGGATGCCGAACTCGCGGCGGCAGCCCTCTTCGTGCGACGAGCTCGTCCGCAGCATCTGCGTCCAGAGGGGCCACGGGCTCGTCGCTGGCCGCTCCGCCCGCCGTGGATACTTGCCGAGATCCGGCGGCTGCGGAAGCAGTTCGAATTGCGTCAGGCTCTTCGCCCCTTGGCGGTTGCTCGTGCCGTCGCAGTCGGAGCCCGTGTCGCCGCCACCGATCACGATCACGTCTTTGCCAGCGGCCGCGATCTGGCCCTGCACATCGTCGCCGGCGTTGCGCTTGTTTTGCTGCGGCAAAAACTCCATCGCGTAGTGCACGCCCGCGAGCTCGCGGCCCGGGATCGGCAGGTCGCGGCCGAGCGTAGCGCCGCCCGTGAGCACGATCGCGTCGTACTCGTCGCGAAGTGACTGCGTGCTGATGTCCGTGCCCACATTCACGCTGCAGCGAAACTCCACGCCCTCCGCCTCCAGCTGCTCGACCCGTCGCCAGACCCGCCACTTCTCGAGCTTGAAATCGGGGATGCCATACATGAGCAGCCCGCCCGGCCGGTCGGCCCGCTCGAACACGGTGACGAGATGGCCCGCCCGGTTGAGCTGCTGCGCCGCGGCGAGGCCCGCCGGCCCGCTGCCCACGACGGCCACCCGCTTGCCCGTCCGCACCGCAGGAGCCTCGGGCACCACCCAGCCCTCGTCGAAGGCCCGGTCGGCGATCGTCATCTCGATCTGCTTGATCGCGACGGGGTCCTCGTTGATGCCGAGCACGCACGCCGACTCGCACGGCGCGGGGCAGACGCGGCCGGTGAACTCTGGGAAGTTGTTGGTGGCGTGGAGCCGCTGGCTCGCCTCGTGCCACTGGTCGCGATACACGAGGTCGTTGAAGTCGGGAATGATGTTCCCCAGCGGGCAGCCGGTGTGGCAGAAGGGCACGCCGCAATCCATGCAGCGGGCGCCCTGGGTCTTCACCTCCTCCGGAGGCAGGATCGTGAGAAACTCGTTGTAGTGCTTGAGACGATCGGCGACCGGCGCGTAGCCGCTCACCTTCCGCTCGTACTTCATGAATCCACGTGGCTCACCCATTGACGTTGACCTCCGCCTTTCTGGCCTCTTCCTGTTCCTGCTCCGCGAGCTTTCGGAGTTCCGCGAGGGCCCGCTTGTAATCCGTGGGCATGACCT
>JBMLMS010000305.1:0-1219 GCA_049243925.1 Pirellulales bacterium | reverse complement strand
TCGAACTCGTGCTGTGCCCGCCGGCCCTCTACGTGGAGACGGTCGGCTCCGCGCTCGCCGGAGCCAAGGGCACTGTCGGCCTGGGTGCGCAAAACATGCACGACAAGGCCAGCGGCGCGTTCACGGGCGAGGTGGCCCCGCCGATGCTCATCGACCTCGGCTGCCGCTACGTGATTCTCGGCCACTCGGAGCGGCGGACGCTCTTCGGCGAGACCGATGCGGCCGTCAACGTGAAGACGAAGGCCGCGCTTGCGGCCGGCCTCGTGCCGATCGTGTGCGTCGGCGAGACGCTCGAGGAGCGCGAAGCGGGCAAGACCGCGGCAGTCGTCACCGGGCAGGTGCAGGGCTCGCTCGCGGGCCTGTCGGCTGCCGACCTCGAAAAGGTCGTCGTGGCCTATGAGCCCGTCTGGGCGATCGGCACTGGCAAGGTGGCCACGCCCGAGCAGGCCCAGGAGGTGCACGCCCTGATCCGCCGGCTCCTGGCCGGGCTGTCGTCGCCCGAGGTCGCGGCCCGCGTGCGCATTCAATACGGCGGCAGCGTGAAGCCCGACAACGCGGCCGATTTGGCCCGCCAGCCCGACATCGACGGGGCCCTGGTGGGCGGGGCGAGCCTCAAGGCCGATGATTTCCTGGGCATCGCCAAGGCGTTCGGCTGATCGGCGTCGGCGCCGGCGATTCAATCCGCTATTCTGGGTGGCTTCCCGGCCAGTCTGACCACAGGGTGTTCCATGCTCACGCTCGTTCGCTTCGCTCTCGGCTTCACGCTCGTCTTCACGGCGCTGTTTCTGATCTTCCTCGTGCTCATCCAACGCGGCCGTGGCGGCGGGCTCGCCGGGGCGTTCGGCGGCATGGGCGGCCAGAGCGCGTTCGGCACGAAGGCAGGCGACGTGTTCACGAAGATCACGGTCGGCGTGGCGGCCTTCTGGATTCTCTTGTGCGTGCTCTCGATCAACGTGCTCGGCCGACAGCAGTCGCTCCTGAGCGGCACGCTCGGCAGCGCCGCGCCCGAGGCGATGGGCCCCTCAGCTGGCGCCCTGCCCGGGGCCCAGCCCGGTAGCATTCCTGCAACGCAACAGTCGGCCCCGCCGGCGACACCCCCCGCGACGGATGCGGCTCCGCCCGCCGCAGCCCCGGCAGCGGCTGCTCCGGCGGCATCCGCCCCCGCGGCCGATGCGCCTTCCGCGCCTCCCGCGGCAGCAGAGCCAGCGGCTGCCAAGTA
>JBMLMS010000304.1:0-2118 GCA_049243925.1 Pirellulales bacterium | reverse complement strand
CTGTCGCTCGTGCTCGCGATTCTCTTCGGAGCGGCCTACGTCACGAGCGCGATCGGGATCTTCGCGATCTTTGGTGGCTTTCTGCTCGGGGCGGCGCTGTCGGGGGCGCCGCGAGTGCGGGAGGCATTTGTCAATCAGTTCAACGATTTCACGACCGTGTTTTTTCTACCGATCTTCTTCACCTTCACCGGCCTGCGGACGAACATCGGCTCGCTCGGTAGCCTCGAGGCCTGGGGCTGGTGTGCGGCCGTATTGGTGGTCGCCGTGGCAGGCAAGTGGGGCGGCTGCGGCCTCGCGGCCCGGCTGGGCGGCATGCCGGCCGGCGAGGCGGCCTGCGTCGGCGTGCTCATGAACACGCGGGCGCTCATGGAACTGATCGTGATCAACGTCGGCATGGACTTGGGCGTGATTCCGCCAGCCGTCTACTGCATGCTCGTGCTGATGGCGATCGCCACCACGCTCATGGCCACGCCGCTGGCCACCCGGCTCCTCCGCGGCAGCCCCTACGAACAGTGCCTCGTCGACCGTGGTTTTCTCGCGGTCCGTCGCACACATTAGCTCGATACGGCTGTGGCGAGCGGAGCGATGAACCGTTCGACGCCGGCGACGAGCTGCTCACGGGGCTGACTCGCGAGTTCGGCCACCTGCCGTACGAGCGCCGAGCCGACGATCACGCCGTCGGCTACAGCGGCCACGGCCCGCACTTGGTCCGGCCCCGAGATGCCGAAGCCGACGAGAATCGGCACGTCGGTCTTCGTGCGGAGCCACTCGATCCGTTCGATGAGCCCGGGCGGCAGTTCTGTGCGGGCGCCCGTCACGCCCGCCACCGACACACAGTAGAGAAAGCCGGTGGACCGGCGGGCGATCTGCTCGGCGCGGTCGGGAGGCGTGGTCGGCGTGACGAGCCGCACGAGCGCGAGGCCGGCCGTGCGACAGGCCGCATCGAGCTCGTCGCTCTCCTCGAGCGGCAGATCGGGCACCACGAATCCCGCGAGGCCGGCGGCTGTCGCATCGGCGACGAAGCGCTCGATACCGCGGCGGAAGATGAGCGAGTAGCTCGCCATCGCGAGGATCGGCATCTGCACGCGGGCCGACGCCTCTCGGGCGATGCCAAACATGCCCTCGAGCGTGATGCCTGATCCGAGCGCGCGGGTGTACGACGACTGGATCACCGGGCCGTCGGCGATCGGATCGCTGTAGGGCACGCCCAGCTCACAGAGCGACGCGCCGGCCCGATCGATCGCCTCGAGCACGGCCACGGTCGTGGACACATCGGGATCTCCCGCCGTCACGAAGGGTGCGAGCGCCTTGCGGCCCGCGGCCCGGTTGGCCGCGAACACGGCTGCGAGTTTGTCGATCGGACGGATGGCCGTCGCTGCCGCGGAGGTGGTCGAGCTCATCGGGCCACCCCGCTGCCATCGGCGGTGAGGCCGCGGAGCCGGGCGATCTCGGCGGCGTCCTTGTCGCCACGGCCCGAGAGGCAGACGACGAGAATCTCGCTCGGCGGCCGCTTGGCCGCCTCCTCAGCCGCCCAGGCCAGGGCATGCGACGTTTCGAGCGCGGGAAGCACACCCTCGCGGCGGGCCACGAGGTCGAAGGCGTCGAGCGCCTCGCCGTCGGTCACGCTCGTGTATTCGACGCGGCCGAGATCCCGCCAGTAGCTGTGCTCGGGGCCCACCCCTGGATAGTCGAGGCCCGCCGACACGGAATGCACGTCGGCGGTCTGGCCGTCTTGATCCTGGAGCACGTAGCTCAGTGAGCCGTGAAGAATGCCCGGGCTGCCGTAGCTGAGGCTCGCGGCGTGGTCGCCCGGCTGGCCCGAGCGGCCCCCCGCCTCGACGCCCACGAGCCGCACCTCGCGGTGATCGACGAAGGGATAGAACATGCCGGCCGCGTTGCTGCCGCCACCGACACAGGCCACGACCGTGTCGGGCAGTCGGCCAAACTGGCGGCGGCACTGCTCGACGGTCTCCCGGCCGATCACGCTCTGGAAATCGCGAACGATCCGCGGAAAGGGATGCGGGCCGACGACCGAGCCGATGATGTAGTGAGTGGTCTCGACGGAGCCCATCCAGTCGCGCATCGCCTCGTTGATCGCGTCGCGGAGCGTGCGGGAGC
>JBMLMS010000303.1:0-4358 GCA_049243925.1 Pirellulales bacterium | reverse complement strand
GAGGATGCCGCGGGCCACGAGGTCGGCAATGTCGCGCTGCGCGGTGTCGGCAGAACACTTCACCAGCCGCCCATACTTCGAACTCGTGAGGTGGCCATCGAAGCCGTCGAGAAGCCGGTTTACCACCTGCCGCTGGCGGGCGTTCAGCGGAGGGCTATCGTTGATCGCCTGCCACGTACGGGCCTTGCGGAGCACGCCGGCCACGAGGCCGTCGGCGTCCTGGATCGCCCGCTCGAGGCATTCGAGAAACCACGTCGTCCAGCCGGAGATGTCGAGTCCACCCCGCTGGGTGCGTTCGAGCATCCTGTAATACTCTTTCCGCTCGGCCTGGATCCGCGTCGACATGCTGTAGAAGCGTTCTGGGCAGCCGTCGGCGCGGGAGAGCATCAGGTCGGCGAGCGCGCGGGCGATGCGGCCGTTGCCATCCTCGAAGGGATGAATCGTGACGAACCAGAGATGGGCGACGGCGGCACGCAGCAGCGGGTCTGTCGTCGCCGGCTCGTTGCACCAGGTGATGAAGCGGTCCATCTCGGCCGGCACACGGTCGGCCTGCGGTGCCTCGAAGTGCACCCGCTCCTGGCCGATCGGCCCCGACACGACCTGCATCGGCCCCGCTTCCGCCGGCCGCCAGGCGCCCACCGTGATCGGCCGCGATCCGCTGTAGCCGACAGGAAAGATGGCGGCATGCCAGCCCCACAGTCGCTGGGGCGTTATCGGCTTGGCAGCTTCCCGGGTCGCGTCGAGCAGCACCTCGACGATTCCCTCGACGTCGCGGCCCGGTCGCCGCAGGCCCGCGTCGGGCAGTCCCAGCCGCCGGGCGAGCGACGACCGCACGTCATCGGCATCGAGCCGTGCGCCCTCGATCGCCGAGGTCTGCACGACGTCGCTCGTCAGCACGCGAAGGCTGGCCTCGCCCCGCAACTCGAATCCGAGTTGCTCCATGCGGCCGAGCAACCGCCCCTGCTCGTGCCGGACGCGCGCCACGACCGGCAGCACGGCTTCGGCGTCCCAGCAAAACGCCGGCCAATCATGAATTTCATGGACGTATTGCATAATCGCCGCTCCGCGTGCGGCTATTATACTTCGATTCGCCGCACGCGAAAAAAGTGCCCGCCGCTCAGTGGGCACCGTTCGTGCGGATCAAGATGGGTGACTCGGCACTGCCCACGATGTTCGAGGCGGTCAGCCGGCGAACACCTCGAGCCGCCCGGCCGCCAGGCCGAGCGATGCCGCGCGAGTGGAGAGCATGTCGAGAGCTTTTGCACCCGTCGGGCCGAGGTCGACCGTCCACTCATTCACATAGAGATCGACGTGCTGCATCAGCACGCGGTCGTCGAATTCCTGCGCGTGGGCCCGCATCGTGGGCAGGGCGGCACTGCGATCGCGGAGCGCCAGCATGAGCGACTCGTGGATCACCCGCTGCACCGTGGCGATCGTCGCGTCGGGCAGCCGACGACTGGCCACGATGCCGCCGAGCGGCAGCGGGCAGGCGGTCTCTGTCTCCCAGCGGGTGCCGAGGTCTTCGACGAGCGCGAGGCCGTGCGCTTCCCAGGTGAATCGCCCCTCGTGGATGCACACGCCGAAGTCGGCCGTGCGAGCCATGAGCCGGGGCATGATCTCGGAGAAGACGACCTGCTCGACGCGGCTCGTGCGCGGATAAAAAAGGTCGAAGAGGAGTGAGGCCGTGGTGTGCCGGCCGGGGCAGAGCGTGAGCTGGCCGGTGTGCGTCGGCCGCGTGCCCGGCTGGGCCGCGAGCAAGAGCGGCCCGACGCCGAAGCCCAGAGCCGAGCCGCTCGGCAGCACGACCACGTCGTCGGCGGCCAGCAGAGCGGCATGAAAGCTCGCCTTGCAGACGTCGAACTCGCCGGCCAGCAGCCGTTCGTTGAGCGTTTCCACGTCGAGCAGTTCGACCTGGAAGTCGAGCCCCCGCCAATCCACCGCCCGCGTGAGCAGGCCATGGAAGGCGAACGTGTCGTTGGGGCAGGTGGAGATGCCCAGGCGGATGGGCTGCGTCATGCCGGCGCTCCGAGGAGCATCGCGGCGAGCTCCGCAGCCGCGCGGCAGGCGGCTTCGATCTGCCAGCCCCGCGTGTCGCGGTCGCCGGCCGTGTTGGAGATGCCGCGGACGATGTCGAGCGGCACCCCGGCGAGCCGGCAGGCCGCGGCGACCGCGAAGCCCTCCATGTCTTCGGCAGCGGCGTCAGGAAAGAGCAGGAGCCGCGACCGCACGTCGGCCTCGCCAGAAGACGCCGCGCAGGCCGAGAGCAAGAGGCCGGCCCGCGCGGCGGAAGCCGGAAGCCGACCGCTCGTGCAGGCAAGCACGTGGCCGATTTGCGTCGCTGGATCGGATCCGTCGCCGGGCCACTGTGGCCAGCCCAGCGCCTCCGCCGGCACGAACGCCTCGCCCGAACCCGCGCCGACGCCGTGGCAGGCGACCCGCTCGAACGCATAGGCCTCGCCGATCGTGAGCCGATCGGCATAGCGGCCGGCGATGCCGACGAGCAGCACACTGTCAGGCCGGTGCTCGGCGATCAGTTGAGCGGTGCGGGCGGCTGCCGCCACGGGGCCGAAGCCGCAGAGTTGCAGGCAGAACGAGCCACTACCGCCTGCCCGCACCACCGGCTCGATGATGCGGCGTTCCGAGTCGGTGGGTACGAGAACAAGATGGTGCCGCATGCCGAAGGGCACGACACTGTCCGGTCGCTGCTGGGGGAGTTTCATCTCCTGGCATCATAGGCTACCGCGACCATGAGGCCGCGGTGAGCCCCGTCGGTGCGGTGTACTGTGGCCATGATTCGCAACGAAGCTGCTTATCGCCTTCAGGCCGACGAGGAGGTCCGGGCCGTGCTCCAGCGGATGAGCGTCGCAGAGTCGATCGCGATCGGCGAGGCGCTCCTGTGATGCCGACGCGATCGTGTTCGTCTCGCCGGCCGCGAGATGGACATGCTCGACGCCGCGGGCGTGGTCCGCAGGCATGGCGATCGGCTCGACGTTGCGTACCTGGAGCGGACACTCCGGCCGATCTGCGAACTCGCCGAAGACATGGCCCCGTGGAACCGGCTGCATCGCGTGCTCACGTCGGCTCCTCCGGAGGGGCCGTAAGTCACGCAGGCGGGCCCCCGGGATCGACGGGCTCGGGAACCCCGACATACGACGGTGCCGTGGAAGATCGTGAAGAACGCATGATTCAGCTGCGGCGGCGTCGGCGGATCATGAGGCCGCCGGCGGCGAGGCCGGTGAGGGCCATCGCCCAGGTGGCCGGCTCGGGCACGGCGACGAAGTCGAGCATCACGTCCTGGCCGATGAGCGAGGTCGTGAAGTAGCCGCGCTCGGTCGGCGAGAGCGCAACGCCCTGAGAGTCGAGGAGCGAGCCGCCCACGATGAGGTTCGAGGGGTTGTTCACCGATCCGCTCGACAGGTCGTAGACCATCCACGACCGGTTGACGTTCCAGAACGAATCCGACCAGTTGACCGAGCTGTCCGGGCTGTTGAACGCGAGGGCGAGCGTCGTCGAGCCCGAGAACGTGAGGTTGCCCGACGGCATGATGATCTGGTCGTAGTTCACGCCGGCCGTGCCCGTCGTGTTGGCGATCAGCTCCCAGTTCACCAGCGCTCCGGCCTCGTAGGTGAGATTGCCGGTGAACGTTTGGGCGCCGGGGGAGTTGCCCGGCGAGTGGGTGCCGGCGATCGTGGCGCTGCCACCGACCGTGCCGGTGCCGCTGAGAGTCGCGATCGCCGCGACGTTCAGCCCGCCCGCGATCGAGCCGTTGAGCCGCAGGCCGCCGGCGGAGACGGTCGTGCCGCCGGAGGTGGAGTTGCTGCCGGAGAGCGTCACGCTCCCCGAGCCGAGCTTTGTGAACGAACCGCCGCTGCTCGTGAGGTTCGAGCCGAGCGTCACGTTTTGGCCGTTGGTGTCGATCGAGTACTGCTGGCTGGCCGCGTTCGAGAACCGGCCGGAGTAGTCGGTCGTGTTGCTCGCCGAATATTGCAGCGTGCCGCCGCCGAACGAGATCGTGCCCGAGGAGCCGAGGGCATTGGCCGAGCCGACGCCCAGTGTGCCCCCGTTGAGCGCCGCCCCGCCCGTGAACCCGTTCGACCCGGTGAGCAGGAGCGTGCCGGCGCCGCTCTTGGTCAGGCCAATAACTCCCGAGCCATTGTTGATCGCGCCGCTGAAGGTGGTGTTGGCGCTGCCCCCGACGACCAGGCTGTAGGTGCCCGCAATGACGGAGCTAACTGTGCCCGATCCGGCGAGGGATCCGATCGTCTCCGTCCCGCCGCCTGAAGCAAAATTCAGCGCACCGTTCACCGTCACCGCAGCCGAGTTGGGGATGACTTCATTGGTGCCACCGGCGACATCCA
>JBMLMS010000302.1:0-10129 GCA_049243925.1 Pirellulales bacterium | reverse complement strand
CCTCACCCGGCCTGCGGCCGGCCTCTCCCAGAGGGAGAGGCGAGATCATGGATGGCTGAAGGGAGCGTCCGACGCGACGCCTGCCTTACTTGGCAGGTAGGTCGCGGATCACGTTGCGCCAGTGCGTGACCGTCGCGTCGCCCTTCACCGCCGCCTCGGCCACGGCGACACGCAGGCATTTGAGCACGTCGCACACCACGGCCACCTGGGAGAGAGCGTCGGTCGCCTGCTCGTTTTCCACGTCTTTCGTGAGCACCGTCTCACGGTCGATACGGCCCTCCCGCTGCTGCACACAGCCGAGTCGGGTGAGGTACACGATCCAGGGCTGGATCGCATCGACGATGCCGGCCGCGTCGAGCGCAGCGGCGCCGGCGAGCGGCTCCTCGAACTTTGAAAGCTGCGAGCCGGTCTCAAGCTTCGCGTCGGCGAGCAGTCGCGTGGCCTGCTTGGGCACCATCGAGAGCACGGCCACGTGCTCGCCGACGCCGATCGCAGGGCGAATCTGGTCGTCGAGACCGGTCGAATCGAGCGCCCACGACCAGATCGTGCCGGCGTCCGCCTTCGTCTTCTCGGGGTCCTTGATCCGATAGTCGGCAGGCACCGAGTCGGGATCGATCTCGCGGACGGCATCGACGAGCTCGTCGCCGAACGCGAACATGTCGCTGAGTCCTTCACGAAATAGTTTTGGATCGTCGAGGCCGAGCACGATCGCAGGCTCGGTGAGCGGGAGCGGCTCGGCAGCCTCCGGCAGGCCGGCCTGGATGCGCTTGGTGCGGCTCTTGGCATCGAGCACGAGGCCGATCTGGCCGTCGGCCAGCGCCGGCAAGATCTTCGTGCGCAAGGTGGCCACGACCTTTGCGGCGAGCGGCCCGAGCTGCTTGTCCACGAGCTCCACCCGTTCGCGAGCCTCGTCGTCGGCCTTGGCGAGCACGTATTTCGTGAAAAAATTCCAGGCCATCCCGCCCCACGACACCAGGTCTTCGAATTGCTGCGGATCGTTCTTCACCCGAAACACGACCGCCCCGAGCGGGGCCCCGCCGGTGTGCTCGAGGAGATCGAGCCGCTGCGAGCCGTCGAAGGGGCGATTTTGCGTCCAGTCCCAGGCGTAGCCTTCGTAGCCCTGGTCGGCGAGGAACGAATAGGCCATCCACGGGCCCGGAATCGGCAGCCGCTTCTTGTAGCCGGCGGCCATTTTTTCGAGCCCCGCGCGGGCCTCGGCCGCGGCGCCTTCGGGCAGGTCGGCCTCGGCGGCGATCGTGTCGGCTAGTTCGGCGAGCTGCTCGATATCGGCGGCCGAGGGCGCGAGCACTTTCGCCAGCGCCTCGCTCATGTACGACACGCCCGTGAGCCGCTTGTCTTTGTCGGCCACGAGCGGCCCGAACGGCTTCGTCGTCACGAGCCCCGGCTTGCCCCCGGACGTGGCGAGCTTGTCGAGATGGTCGGCCGAATCTCCGATCGACAACACGACCCGGTCGCCGATCATGCCCAGGCTGATCACGATATCGAGCGACCGGAGCCGATCGAGAACCTTGTCGAGTGCTTCACCGTCCATGCCTTCGGTCGCCTCGCGGGTCAGGTCGTCCCACGGCAGCGTCGCGCCGTCGATCGTGAACGTCACCACCTCACCGCCGGCCACCTTGCGGCGGGCAAGCGACTTCGCGAGGTCGGGGTTGGCCTGCGTGACGAGCTTGATGAGCACCTCGATCCGCTTGAGCTGGCTCTCGGCGGCGGGCAGCTTGGTCGTCTTGAAGCCCCAGACGAGATCGGGCACCACGATCAACTCGACGTTGTCGGCGAGTGTCTGCAGGACCATCCGGCTGGCGAGCTCGTCGGGGGCCGTGCGCACCATCTGCACAGGCTGAATGCGGGCCCGGCCCGGCAGGATCGCGGCGCCGTCCCCGTCTTGATCATCGTCGTCTTCGTCGATCGCCTCGAAGTCGAAATCGACGTCGAAGTCGAAGTCGCCGCCGCGGGCCATGAGCATGATGTTCGCCGCCTGCTGGGCGCGTTGAACCTTCTGAAACAGCTCGACGAACTTCACGCAGGATGGTTCGCCATAAACGAACGTGTCGGTGGAGATCATGTCGTCGAGCAGTTCGAGGGCCTGCTGGTTCTCGGGCAGTTCCATGAACGTGGCGAACATCGAGAGCGGGCTGCCCGGCTGGACCTTCTGTTCCTCGATCTGGTCGAGCGCCCGCTGCACGGCTGGAAGTTTCTTGAGCGTCACAAAAGCATTGCTCTTCGAGAACCGCTCCCATTGCTCGCGGAGCCGCAGCGTGGCCGACACGAAGGCTGCGTCTTGCGGGATGACGGCCACACCGCCGCCCGTCTCCTCGGCGCGGCTGGCAGGTGCCGCGAGCATGCCCGGCACGAAACCAACGAGAAGGGCGATTGCCAGGAGGCGAAACGACGGGGCCATCGGAGAGATCCTCGCGGGTGCTTGGTGAACCGGAACGGCGACCCGTAGAGTATGCGAAAGTCGTGGCCGGGCGGAACCGGAAATCCGTCCCGGCGGCGGCTCGCCCCAATTCACCCGACCGGAAGATTCTCACACCGTGCACATCGGCACCACCCAGATCAGCGACACCTTCGCCGAGGCCTTCCGGCTGCGCTTCACCCGGATCGTGGTCACGGCCCACGACGAGCACTGGCTCGATGCAGCCCTGCGGGCTGCGTGCGGCTATGGCACGAGCGTCATCGGATGCGACGCCGAGATCGGCGTGGAGCAAATGCTCTCGGCCGGCGAAACCCCCGACGGCCGCGTGGGAGCCGCGCTCTTGGCGTTTGGATTCGCGGCCGACGCGCTCGGCAAGGCGGTGGCCAATCGGACGGCCCAGTGCCTCCTCACCTGCCCGACGGCAAGCGTCTTCGACGGGCTGCCGCAGGCCGAGGAGCGCGGGCCGCTCGGCCGCCACATTCGCTTTTTTGGCGATGGCTTCGAAAAATCGAAGGTTGTCGACGGCCGACGGTTTTGGCGGGTGCCCGTGATGGACGGCGAGTTTCTGGTGGAGGAATCGATCGGCATCGAGAAGGGCGTGGGGGGCGGCAACTTTATCCTGCAGGGCACCACCCTCGACGAGACCCTCGCCGCGGCCCGCCGCGCCGTGGCGGCAATCGCCGCCCTGCCCGGGGTGATCACGCCGTTTCCGGGCGGCGTGGTCCGGTCGGGAAGCAAGGTCGGATCGCGGTATGAGGGCCTCCGGGCCTCGACGAACGACGCCTTCTGCCCGGGGCTCGCAGGCCGGGTCGCCACCGAGCTCGTCCCCGGGGCGGCCTGCGGCCTCGAGATCGTGATCGACGGAATCGACGAGCCGACGGTGGCCGCGGCAATGGCGGCCGGAATTCGGGCCGCGGCCGCCCCTGGGATCGTCGGCATCTCGGCAGGGAACTACGGTGGCAAGCTGGGCAAATTCCATTTCCATCTTCACCAGGTTCTCGGCGCGTCCTGAAGTTTGCCCGACTTGGGCTTCGCGGCGGTGCGGCCGTCTGATATTCCCCCCGGCAGAATTGGCTCCGTCTCGCCACCTGCAGGGGTTCGCCGCCCATGTCCGATCGCCCATCGCGCCAAGATCTCGTCGTCTCGCCCAAGCGTTCAAACCTCATGCTCGCAGTGGGCGCCATCGCAAGTGCGGGCGCGGGGTTTGCGGCCGTGTGGGCCCTTGGCCTCGGGCAGCCAGCCGTCCAGCCCGAGGGCGGCATGCTGACCCTCCCGGTGACGACGGTGGCCGAGCCCGCCGGTGGAGCCCTCGAAGCTGCCGAGCCCGGCCGCTTTGCTCCGGCGGCGGAATCCACCCCGGCACCCATCGGCCCGGCGGATGGCGACCTGGCTCCGCGCGATCGCTATGGCGTCCAGCCCACCTCGCTCGACGCGCCCACCGGCGCTGTGAAGCGGATGTCGCGGTTCACCGCGGCCGAAGACGAAGAGGCCACTGAGCAGCTCACGGCCACCGAGCCCGGCGATCTGCTGCCCCCGCCCGCTGCCGCAGAGGAGGCTCCTCCGGCCGACGATCCGACCGCGCCGCTGCCCCCCACGCCGGCGTTCGGCACCGGCACGACCACCCCCGACCTCGATCCCGAGCCAGCGGAGCTAGTGGCCGAAGCTCCCGCTCCCGAACCGCCATCCGAGCCTACGACCACGCCGGAGCCCGATGCCGTGGCTGCGCCTCCCGCTGCATTTCCCCGGCCCTCTCCCGCCCTCGACTCAGCCGCCCCGATCCCGCCACCAAGCGACCTGCCGGCTGCGAGCCTCGCCAATCCGCTTCGCGCGGCTGCGACGACCGTCACGGCCGCGGTGCCCTTTGCCGCAGCACCGCCGCTCGGGCCGCCACCTCCCAATGACCTTCAGGCCCCGGCGACGGCAGCCCCTGCCGCGGACGCCGGCATCTCGTCGGGCCAGGGTCGGCCTGGGCCTGTGCAGCTCGAGGGTGTGCAGGCCCCGCAGCTCACGGTCGAGAAGCGCGGCCCCCGCGAGGTGCAGGTGGGCAAGGCCGCCCGCTACGAAATTCTCGTGCGCAACGTGGGCAGCGCGACGGCCCACGACGTGATGCTTCGCGACAGTGTTCCCTACGGCAGCGCACTCATCACCACCACGCCTCCGGCCAGCCCGGTGAACCCGGCCAACGCCGGCCCGGCGGGCGACCTGTCCTGGATGCTCGGCTCGTTGCCGCCGGGAGGCCAGGCCCGCGTGGCGATGGAGGTGATGCCCAAGCTCGAAGGGGAGATCGGCAGCGTGGCCAGCGTCACGTTTCGTGCCGACGCCTCGGTGCGGTCGCGGGCCACCAAGCCCGATCTGCGGCTCGACCTCACCGATCCGAAGCCCGTCTTGATCGGCCGCGACGTGAAGTTTCCGATCACGATCACGAACCCCGGCACGGGCGTCGCCACCGGGGTCGTGCTCGAGGGCCTGCTCCCCGATCAGCTCACGCACCGGGCCGGCAAAGAGCTCGAATTCGACGTCGGCCAACTGCAGCCCGGCGGCTCGCGCACGATCGACCTCTCTCTGGGCTCGACCGGACCGGGCGTACACACGATTCGCCTCGTGGCCCGGGCCGACGGACAGATCGAGGTCGAGCGGATCATCAAGGTGGAGATCACGGCGCCCACGCTGGAACTCGCTGCCGAGATGCCTTCGCGCCGCTACCTCCAGCGGCCGGCCGTGTGCACGATCGCGATGGCCAACACCGGCACCGCTCCTGCCAAGGGAGTGGAGCTGGCAGCCCAGCTGCCCCCCGGTGTGAAGTTCGTACGGGCCAACAACGCCGGCTACTACGACGAGCGCACGCACCGTGTGCTCTGGAACCTCGAGGAGCTACCGGCCGCCGAACGCGGCGCGGTGGAGCTCGTGGTGATGCCGGTCGATCTCGGGCCGCAGAAGATCGTGGCGGCCGCCCGCTCAGCCGACGGGCTCTCGGACCAGGTCGCCCACACGATCGAGGTCGAGGGACTGGCGGCCGTAACGTTCGAGGTCACCGACAGCGAGGATCCGATCGAGGTCGCGGGCCTCACCGAATACGTGATCCGCGTCGGCAACCAGGGCACGAAGGCGGCGAGCGGCGTCAGGCTCTCCGCCACGATCCTCGGCGAGATGGAGCCCGTGGAGGCGAAGGGCCCGGCCGCCCACCGCATCGACAATCTCACCGTCAGCTTCGAACCGCTCGCACGGCTCGCTCCCACGGAAGAAGCCGTCTTTCGGATTCGCGTGCGCGGCCATCGTGCCGGCGACCAGCGGGTGCAGGTGCAGCTCACGAGCGACGACCACCCGGCGCCGATCACGAAGGAAGAGATCACCCGGGTCTACGCGGACAGGTAGCGACAGGGCTCCAGCTCGCCTGTCGTGACCTCATCGCGCCCAACCCGGCTCGGGGTTACCCCCGTACCGTTTCGCCGGACGTTCGCCTTGTTGAGCGCGCGCCGGCTTCGGGCTCCCCATGTCCCGTCGCCGGACGTTCGCCTCCGCCCTCCAGGCTCCGGCTCACTCGGATTTGCCTGCGCTCCGGCATCCTGCCTGCGCTGGTCAAATACGCCGGCGAGCGGGACACGGGGAGCCCGAAGCCTCCTCAACGAAAGCCCGAGGCGTAAGCCGAGAGGATGCCCCGGTGGCGAAACACTACGCGTATTCCCTTCGGCTCACGCCTCGGGCTTCCAGACGGGGAGGCGGCGGAGACGGTCGGTGCGATGCGGAAGAGCCGATGGGCAGATACGCGGCTTACACCGAGCGCACCATCGGAGTTGAGACGGGACTAGCGATCGCCCTCGGCGATGGAGCAGCGTACCGCCGGCTCCGACGCCGGATTGGGCGAGTTGACGCCGAGCTGAAGCCTGTCCTACGCGCGGAGCGTGGCGCCGACGGCCTGACGGCAGGCTTCGATCACAGCGTGCACGAGGCGCTGGGCTTCCTCGCCGGAGAGCGTGCCGTGATCGCTGCGGAGCCGGAGCGTGACCACGACGCTCTTCTTGCCCGCGCCGAGCCGTTCGGCATCCTGCCAGACCTGCACGATCCGGCACTGCTCGAGCACAGGCCCGGCGGCGGCCTGGATTGCCGCGGCGATGTCGGCCCACGCCACAGTCTCGGCCACGACGAGGTTCACGTCGCGTTCCACCGCGGGATAGTCGCTCGGCCGGCGGAGCGTGCGTTCGGCGTTCAACGCGAACTCGAGCCGGTCGATTCGGATCTCGGCGCCCGTGACGGTGCCGGCGATCCCAGCGGCGGCCAGCACGGCCGGAGCCATGTCGCCGATCACCGCGACGCGCTCCGGCGGTCGCGACCCGTGGGTGAGCACGAATTCGGCGGCCCGTCCGCGTGTGAACAGGTCGAGTTCGACCGGTCGGCACGCGATCGTGCCTCCGGCCCGCGAGACGCCCAGCCGATCGAGCACGGCCTCGACGACGCCCTTCGCCGCGAAGAAGCCGCCGCCGGTCACGAAGGCCGCCAGCAGCGGCTCCTCCACGGGCGACTCGTGGTCACTCCCGGCACGGGCCCGCGCCAGATAGGCCCGCGCCACTTCGAAGAGTTCGCCATGCGGAGCGCCCACGGCCAGATTGCAGGCCCGCGCCTCGACGAGGCTCGGCAGCAGTGTGCGCCGCAGCCGGTCGGCCCCGCGCACGAGCGCCGGCTGCACCACGAGCGGCGTCGATCCGCCCCACGGGCTGGCCATCACTTCGAGCGCTTCGCTCACCACGCTTCGCGTCATCGCCTCGCAAAACCCTGCCCCGACCAGCGTGCTCGACGTGGTGCGAATCGTCACTTCCCGGGCAGAGAGTTCGACCGGCCGCGCGGTGATCGAGCGGTCTTCCGGCACACGGTCGTAGCCTTCGATGCGGCCGATCTCCTCGACCAGGTCGATCTCGCGAAACACGTCGCGACGCCACGTGGGAGCCCGCCACAGGCCGGGCTCGCTGGCCGGTTCACCGCGGCTCGTGTCGACGAATCCGAGCCCCGTGAGGATCGCATGCTGCCGCGCCGCAGGAATGTCGATGCCGAGCACCTCGGCCACCCGGCCCGGCCGCAGCGCGATCGTGGCCTGCGTGCCGGCGAGGGTGCCCGCCGTCACCACGCCATGCTCCAGCGTTCCTCCGGCGGTGTCGAGAATCAGGGCGGCCGCCCGCCGGCTCGCCCACTCCACCGCGGCCGGATCGGGAGTCCGCTCGAAGCGATACGACGACGCACTCTGCAGCACGAGCCCGCGGGCGGCGGCCCGGACGGCGAGCGGCGCGAACTGCGCCGACTCGAGCAGCACGTCGGCCGTGTCGGCAGAAATCTCCGAGTCGGCGCCTCCCATCACGCCGGCGAGCGCCACGGGCCGCTCGGCATCGGCGATCACGCACATCTGGCCCGTGAGCGCATACGTCTTGTGATTGATCGCGGTGAACTGTTCGCCGTCGACCGCCCGGCGAACGACGATCCGGCCTCCGCGCAGCTTCGTCAGATCGAAGGCATGGAGCGGCTGGCCGCACTCGAGCATCACGTAGTTCGTCACGTCGACGACATTGTTCACGCTCTCGATGCCCACCGTCGCCAGCCGGTCGATGAGCCACCGCGGGCTTGGCCCGATCCGGACGCCGCGGATCACGCGGGCCGAATAGAAGGGGCACACGTCTGGAGAATGGATCTCGACGGCCACGCTCTCGGCGGCCCGGCCCGCGCCTTCGAGCGGCCGCGGATCGGGCACGTGGAGCGGGCGGGCGAACAACAGCGCAGCCTCCCGGGCCACGCCGATGTGCCCGAGGCAATCGGGGCGGTTGCTCGTCACCTCGATATCGACGGCCGTATCGGCCCCGACCGTCTCGGTCGACTCATGATTGAGCCCTGCCATGAGGAGCCGCTCCACGAGCGCTTCCGTCGGCGCCTGAATCTGCACGTAATCCGCAAGCCAGTTGAGCGAGATGATCATGGCGTCAGAACTTTCACCACGGGAGGCTGAGGGATCGGCGAACGCTCGACGAGCCTTGGGCCGCCGCGGCCCACGCGAGGAGACTTTTGCCGTCCCGAAGCCGGCCCATTACACGACGGTTCATGGCGTCAGAACTGCTCCAGAAACCTGACGTCGTTGCGGTAGAAATCGCGAATGTCGGCGACGCCGTAGCGGCGGGCGGCGATCCGTTCGACGCCCAGCCCGAAGGCGAAGCCCGAAACCTCGTCGGGGTCGTAGCCCACGGCGGCGAGCACGGCGGGGTCGACCATGCCGGCGCCCCCCATCTCGATCCAGCGGCCCCCCCACTCCATGTCCACCTCCACGCTCGGCTCGGTGAACGGGAAGAATGACGGCCGAAACCGCACGTGCACGTCGCCGCCGAGGAAGCTCGAAGCGAACAGCCGCAGCACGCTCTTGAGGTGGGCCATCGTGGTGCCCGGCTCGACGAACAGGCCCTCGACCTGGTGAAACATCGGATAGTGAGTGGCGTCGGCCGTGTCGGGCCGGTAGACACGGCCGAGCGACACGATCCGCAGCGGGGGCTTCCGCCGCTCCATCACGCGGATCTGCACCGTGCTTGTCTGCGACCGGAGGAGCAGCGGATCGGCCCCGCGGGCCACCGCGAGATAAAAATTGTCGAGCGGATCGCGGGCCGGATGCTCGGGCCCGATCGCCAGGGCGTCGAAGTTGTGCCGCTGGTCTTCGATCTCGGGGCCGTCGACGCTCTCGAATCCGAGCCGCCCCATGATCTCCTGCACACGCCGGATCGTCTGCGTGATCGGGTGCAGATGCCCGAGCCGCACTGGCTCGCCCGGCAGCGTCACGTCGACGGCTTCGACGGCTGCGGCCGCCCCCGCCATGCGGGCCTGGGCTGCCTCGAGGGCTGCGGCGACGGCCTCTTTCGCCTCGTTGAAGTGCTTGCCGCCGGCCGGCTTGTCGGGCCCGGCCAGGCCGCCGAGCAGTTTCTGGATCGCCTTCAGCCGCCCGCTTTTGGCGCCGAGGAATTCGACCCGCGCCCGCTCTACGGCCTCGGCATCGTCGGCTGCCGATAGCACTGCGACCGCGTCTGCCCGGAGGCGGTCGAGTTCGGCCACGAACGAATCGAGCGCGACCGTGGACACTGCCTTACGCGACCGCGGCCGGCTCCGGCATGCCTAGCGCCTTCCGCACCTGCTCCACGACGGCGTCGAAGCCGGTGGGATCGAGCACGGCCATTTCAGCGAGCGTGCGCCGGTCGAGTTCGCTGCCGATCTTCTCGAGGCCCGCGATGAACTGGCTGTAGCGGATGCCCCGCTCCCGGACGGCCGCGTTGATTCGCACGATCCACAGCCGGCGGAAGTCGCGCTTCTTGCGCCGCCGATCGCGGCGAGCGTAGACGCCGGCACGGATGATCGATTCCTTGGCCGTGCGGAGCAGCCGACGACGGCCACCCACCGAACCCTTCACCCGCTTGAACAGCCGCTTCTTGGCCCGCAGCCGGGGGACGACACTTTTAGTACGCATGACTCTCTGCCTTCGTGAATCCGGGAAGCCCCTTACTGTCGCCCAAACCTGCCGAAATGCAAGGCCAGGCCAAAATCCAGCCTCCGGGCAATCTGCCGGATGCCAGAGCGCCTGGTCAACTCGCCCAATCCGGCTTCGGGCTCCCCATATCCCATCGCCGGACGTTCGCCTCGGCCCTCCCGGCAATCCTGTTCGGCACGGCGATTGCCGTCCTG
>JBMLMS010000301.1:0-50845 GCA_049243925.1 Pirellulales bacterium | reverse complement strand
CATCGACCTCGGCGACGCCCGCGAACGGCTCGTGGGGCATCGTCTCTATGGGCTCGTGAATTCCCAGGACCGCATGCGACGGTTCATGGAGCAGCACGTGTTTGCGGTGTGGGACTTCCAGTGCCTGCTCAAGGCGCTCCAGCAGAAGTTCACCTGCACGACCGCCCCCTGGCTGCCCACGCCCGACCGTGAGGCCCGGCGGCTCGTCAACGAGATCGTGCTCGACGAGGAGTCGGACGAACTGCCCGAGGGAGGCCATGCGTCGCACTTCGAGCTCTACGTGGAGAGCATGGAGGCGGCCGGGGCCGACACGCAGCCGGTCGAGCGGATGCTCGCCGTTCTGGGCGATGGAGCGACCGTCACCGAGGCCCTGGCGGCGGCCGGCGTGCCCCCTGCCGTGGCCAACTTCGTGCGCACGACCTTCGCGATCATCGATTCCGACTCCACCCCGGCGATCGCGGCGGCTTTCACCTACGGCCGTGAAGACGTGATCCCCGACATGTTTCGTCATCTCGTGACGGCTCTGGCCGAACAGGATCCGGCAGCCTGGGGCCGCTTCCGCTTCTATCTCGAGCGGCACATCGCCCACGACGATGCCAAGCACGCCCCGATCTGCCGCCGGATCGTGGCCAGCCTGTGCGGCGACGACGAGGCGAAGTGGGCCGCGGCCTCGCGCACCGCACGACAGTGCCTCGAGGCCCGCATCGCCCTCTGGGACGCAATCGCCGACTCCCTGTAGGACAGGCTTGTAGGACAGGCTTCAGCCTGTCACCGCCGCCCCCCTACCGCCGCCAGAGCAGCTGCAACGACAGCCCCAACCCTGGGTCAAAGGCGACCACATCCGTCCGGCCCGACGTGAAGTTCGTGCCCTGAAACAGCGAGCGATCGAAGAGATACGCGGCCGTCAGCTCGAGGGCGAAGCCGCGGCCGAGCGTCTGCTCGAGCCCCGCGGCCGCCCGCTGGTCGAACACGTAGAACCGCTCGTCGTCGAGTAGCCGGTCGGCCAGGAAGAAGATCTGCGTGTCGGTGCGGTAGTAGGCGAGGAACGACAGCCGCTCGCTGAGCCGCCGCCGGGCCGTGGCAGCGAAGTTGACGAGCGGAAAATAGTTGGCCGTGAAGGTCCAGTCGTCGTCGGGCCGGTATTCGATCGCGGCCGGCACGCCGATCTTCGCCTCAAAGGTGGCGTCGGGCCGCCACACATAGGCGAGGCCCGGCAGCGGATAGGGCAGCTGCGACGTGGGCGAATAAAACAGGCTGAAGTTCCACTCGTCGCGCTCGTTCGCAGCGGGGCGGTTGTAAAACGCGATCGCCATCAGCGTCAGATCGCGGCCGGCGGCATACGGCCGGTCGCTCGCGGAGCCAAAGAGAAACGTGCCGCCCGCCGTGGCCCCGTTGGCGAGCGGCCGGACGTGCATGAAGCCCGTCTCGACGAGCCATAATTGATCGGGCACCGGCTGGAGCGAATTCGGCAGGATCGCGTCGGTGGCCAGCTCGAGCCGACCGAACTTCGCGATCCCGAGCCAGAGCGGCCCGCCCTCCTGTGGCGTGACGATCGGGGCAGCCACCCGGGCAAACTGCGCGTTCATTCCGAGCGTGGTCGGCTGGCCGCTGACGTCGACGGCGGGCGCCCAGAAACCGCCCAGGCTCACGGGCGCCGACGAGCCAAAGGGCGACTGGCCAGGGCGCCGGGCCGGCCCCTGCGAAGGAGCGACCGCGGCAGGGTCGAGATCCGAAATCGGCTCGTTGGCGAACAGGTCTTCTTCGAGGTTGAAGTCGACGGGCGGCAGAAGCGCGAGCCGATCTTGGCCGGAAGCCCAGTGGCCGGCGAGGGCGGTTGCGACGGCGAGGCACAAAGCAAGGCCGGAGACGCAGGTGCGCACGAAGAGCCTCGGAGCCGGGGAGGGAACCGTCGGACGGTACCGCAGCCCCTGGGCCGCCGCAACGTGGGAAATGCGGGAGGAATGAGCAATCGCACTGGCAAGCGGGACGCTTGCCCCACATATCGCACTGGCAAGCGGGACGCTTGCCCCACATATCGCACTGGCAAGCGGGACCGCTTGCCCCACATGGGGCTTTACGGCAGCGGGTCGATTTCGAGCGGCGGGGCGCCGGTCGAGTTGTTGATCACTCCGGTCGTGTTGCCGCTCCACGTGGTGTCGATCACTCGTGTGGCCGTGCAGTTGCCCGTGGCCAGCAGGCCGATCACGTTGTTGGAGATCGTCGCACTCTGGATCAGGAACGACTGCACCCCCGAGAGCAGCACGCCCGCCCCGCCGCCGGCCCCGCCGGTCGTGAGTGTGAACGTGCTGCTGATCACCGCCGAAACGCACTCGCCCGACGCGTTCAGGCCCCACACCTGCGAGCCGGTGACGGTGGCCGACGTTATAAACAGGCCCGTCGCCGCACGCAGCGCGATGCCCGTCGCCGTGTTCGTGATCGTCGTCTTCGTGATGCTCGATCCCGTCGAGATCCCGATCGCCACGATCCCGTCACGGAAGATGTCCAGTGATGCATCGCCACCACCGATGATCCGGTTGTCCTCGCCCACGACGTTACCGCCGATCACGGCGTTCGTGGCGTTGTCGAGCGTGATACCCACCCGGTTGTCATCGAACAGATTGCCACGCACCGTCGTGCCGCTCGTGTCGCCCGTGATGTACAGACCCGAGCCGAAGCTGTCTTCGCCGAGGTTGTCGTGGAGCTCGAGATTCGTGGCGTTGTTCAGGTACATGCCATGGCCCAGCCCGCCACCAATCCCCACCGTGTTGACGACGTCGTTGTCACGGAACTTCGAGCCCGTCAGCACTCCGTCGGCACGGAATCCGAAGAACTCCGAGCCGTTCACGAGCGTGTTGTTCACGTCCACGCCTTGCGCGTCACGAAGCCACACGCCCGTCGCCGTGTCGCTGATGTCGGTGCCCGTGATGCTCGAGCCCGTCAGCGTGCCCGTCGCCAGGATGCCGTCGCGGTACTCACCGGACAGCGAGTCACCGCCGCCGATGATCGTGTTCCCCTCGTCCTCACCCAGACCGCCGATCACGGCGTTCGTGGCATTGTCGAGCGTGATGCCAATACGGTTCCCATCGAACAGATTGTTCGTCACCGTCGTGCCGGTCGTATCGCCCGTCACGTACAGGCCAGACCCAAAGCTGTCTTCTCCGATGTTGTTGTACACCTCGAGATTCGTGGCGTTATTCAGGTACATGCCATGCCCCAACCCGCCACCAATCCCGGAGGTGTTCGTGATCAGGTTGTCGCGGAACTTGGAGCCCGTGAGCACTCCATCGGCGCGGAATCCGAAGAACTCCGAGCCCTCGACAAAGGTGTTGTTCACGTCGATGCCCTGGGCATTCTGGAACCACACCCCCGTCGCGGTATCGGTGATGTCCGTGCCGGTGATGCTCGAGCCCGTCAGCGTTCCCGTGGCCAGGATGCCGTCGCGGAATTCGCCTGAGAGCGGGTCGCCGCCACCCACGATCGTGTTGCCTTCGTCCTCACCTCCACCTCCATCGGTTTCTCCTGCAGCCACTTTTTCGCCTCCTGCGGCGAGAGGCCTGCCGGCGGCGTGCGCTTGAGGTCGCGATTCGTGAGGTCGCGGCAAATCGTCTGCTCGTTTTCCGGGAGGGCCGCCGGCCGCGTGGCGTAGTCGTCAAACAGCGTCGCGGGCTCGGGGAGCAGATCGAATTCGTCACGAACGAGTTTGTGAACCGCGCCCCGCCGGCCGCGAGCCGGTCGAGGTGGGGAGTCTCGTTGACCTTCGAGCCGTAGCAGGAGAGCGCGTGCGCGGCGTGGTCGTCGGTGAAGATGAAGAGGATGTTGGGCCGGGCCACGTCGGCCCCCCAGGCTGGCGAGACGGCGACCGCGATCAGAATCAGCAGCAGCGTGCGCATGGATTGGCTCCGTGAGACCGTCGCTCCGGCCAGTATACGGAGATAAAGAATGGATCAGGCGTCACATGGCCGGACGGCCCGCTCCCGGGCCGTCCGCTGCTCGACGAGCGTGCGCAGCCAGATCGCCTGCTCCAGGGCGGCGGACCGCGCGAAAATCCGTTCCAGGAAAAACCGCTGCTTGGCGGCGATCGCCGCCCCGACCTGGGCATCGGCCAGCGCCGCGCGAGCGATCCGATTCGCCTCGGCGGCATCGCTGAACATCCCGGCCTCGGCGAGTTCCTGGGCCGACTTTCCGATCAGCTCGGCTTCGGCCGCGAGCGCCGTGTCGCAATGGAAGAGCACCGGCACGCCAAGCGTCATGAATTCGAGCGGATGGTAGTGCAGGTGATCCCGCACCCTGCCGTGGTAGATGGAGAGCCGGGCCCGGGCCGCGGCCGCGTAATACTCGGCCGCGGGCAGCCGGCCGACGATCCGCGCATCGTCGAGCACGCCGCCACGGGGCTCGTTGCCGCCCAGAATCTTCAGCGGCAGTTCGCCGTGATCGGCGATGAAGCGGCGATAGTTTCCCAGATAGAAGTCGGTGTGAAGGCGGGGAATCGTGTCAACGACATACGGTTCCGACGCGGCCGCCGACCAGCGCTCGCCTCCCAGCCGCGATGGCGTCACAAAGGCCCGCAGCGGCTGCGCGTTGCGCACGAACTGCTCGTCTTCCGGCTCCTGGAGCGTGCTCAGGATCGGGCACCAGATGAAGTTCGGCAGGCCGTAGACGAGCGCGGGATCCGCGCCGTATGCGGCGGCAATTTTCGAGTAGGTGTTGAGCCCCGCCTGGCCGAAGGCCCGAAACATCACTGTGCGGGAGAACTCTTCGGCGAGCCGGAGCGCAACGTTCGGGAACACCGTGACATAGACGGCGTCGACGTGGCGCGCGAGCAGGGCGAGGTCTTCATCGCTGAACGCGGGATGCTTGTCGGGCTGGCAGATGCGCACCGCCTGCAGCACCCGCACGACGTCGGGCGGAAGCGCCACGCTCTCCCGCCATGCCGGGCAGATCGTGGCGTCGAGCGCGGGATCATATTCCTGCGTCCAAAAGTTCGTATGCAGCGGCACCACCCGAAACCCCGCCTCGAGAAAGAGCGGAATCTCCTCGGCTGCGAGCGACTCGTGCGATGAACACCAGAGCAGGAGCGGATCGGACGGCGACGGCATATTCGAGACCATAGCGGCAACGCGGAAGCCCCGTTTACGCCGTCCGCACTGCCTCACGCGGGAACCACAGCCGCAGTTCGGCCCCACCGAACGAAGACCGTCGAAACGCGATCTTCCCGCCATGGTTTCGCACGACCGTCCGCACGACGTACAGGCCGAGACCGCTGCCTGCGGGCTTTGTGGTGGCCAGGGGCGCATTGCCGCGTTCCGCCCCCGACCAGCCCGGACCGCTGTCGCCGATCGCGAGCACCGCCGCATGCTTCCGGCGTTGGAGCGACACCGTGATCACCGGCGCCGCGGCGCTGCCCACGTGCGCCTCGATCGCCTCGGCTGCGTTGCGGAGGACGTTCGCGACGGCGATGCGCAGCTGGGCGTCGTCGCCGTCGATGAAGCATGGCCGGTCGAGGCCGGACTCTGTCACCGTGATCCCGAGGTGCTCAAAATGCCGCCTCGACTCGACGAGGCACGTGCTGACGACCTCGGTGAGGTCGACGCGCGTGTGTTCCGACTGCACGCTCCGCAGCAGCACATTCATCTTCTCGATCGTCCGCACCACCTCCTGCGCGTCGCTGGCCACAGCCTCGAGCGTCTCGAACGTCGAGGTGCCGGAGTCGAGGGCCAGCCGCGTCCGCAGCAGAATCGTGCTGAGCGGCAGCTTGATTTCGTGGGCCACGGCCGACGCCATCAGGCTGCTCTCCAGTTTGTGCTTGAGCATACGGCGTTGGCGTGCGGCGCTCGCCTGCTCACGGCGATGGGCCGCCAAGACGTCTTGCTCCCGGGCCCGCAGTTCGGCCTCGGCCCTCGTGGTCAGCCGGATCTGGCCCGTGAGTTCGTCGGCCCGCGCCCGTTCAGCGTGGGAAAATGCATCGATGAGCAACTTTCCGATGATGAGAAATACCAACGCATGCATGGGCACGAACAAGGCTGCGATCCCGAAATCGAGCGGCCTGCCGATCGCGTCGACAGAGACGACCGACCCCCCCGCGACACCGGCGATGACGGCTCTGATCAGTCCCACAGCCGCCTGCACCGCCAGCGCCAGCACGAGCCGGCCGACTGGCATCCCCGGCTGCCTGCGGTGGATGAGCGCGACCTCGGCCAAAGCCCACGCCGAGAGCACACCGTCGAACACCATGATCAACGTCTGCTGGGCTGCATAGAGACCGTGGACGACGAACAGCTCGAACGCATTGCGGACCAGAAAGACCAGCAGCGACAGGATGCCGATCGTCCGCAGCGGCTCCGACACCGCAACGCTCTCGCTCGGCGTCCCGGAGAGCCGTACGCTCGCCACCTCGGCCTGACTGTCGACTGGCTGCTCGAACTTCATCGTGCCTGATGGTCGCCGGAAGGGTGCGCTCCTGCAGCGGACAGCGGCGGAAGATCGAGGAGCGTCGCGAGCGTGGTACGCCATTCCTCGACTCCCCCCGGATGAACTGTCTCGCACCGGGCCGCCCACGACGGCAGCGCGACGGCAAGCGAAAGCTCCCGAAGCCTGACGAGGTCTTCCGGCGCGACCTCGGCGACCGTGAGCTCCGGGCAATCGCCCCGACTACACATCAGGCCAGCGCCTCCGCGAAGCGCCGTGGAGTGGAGTTCTTCCGAGAACCGCCACAGATCGGCGAGGTAGGCATCGAACGCTTCCTGGAGAACCTGCTGCTGCCGCTGCGACAGGGCATTCCACTTCTTCAGCGAGATGACATACCCATTGAGCCCGAAGTGCACTGCCAGCGGAAAATAGTGGGGCGCGTGCTGCGTCCACCCCGCGTAGGTCGCCGAGGCGGCGCTGGTGACCGCGCAATCCACGAGCCCGATCTCGAGCGCCTGCCTGGTGTCATCGAAGGGAATCACCGCGGGAATGCCCCCGATCGCCGTGATGATGGGGGCCAGCGACGCGTCACCGACACGAACCTTTCGCCCCTTGATGTCGTCGAGCCCACGGATCGGCTCACGGCTGAAAAACTCCTGGGGGCCGAACGTCCACACCCCCAGCAGTTTCACCCCGAAGCGTTCCTGCAGGCAACGATCGAGCGTGGGGGCATATGCGACGGTCACGGCGTGGGCCGTGCGATGATCCTGAATCATCCCCGCCAGATCGATGCCCTCGAGGCACGGTTCGGCCTTGCGGTTCTGCAAAAACCGGAGCGAAACGAGATCGAACAGGCCGTCCTCGAGCATCTGGAGCTGGTGCGTGTCTTTGAAGCCCAGCGCCTCGAGCGGCCGGTAGGTCACCTGGATCGGAAGCCGCGTCGACGCCTGCAACGTCTGGAAAAACGGCGACTCTTTCTCCCGCTGGATCGTGCCCGACGAGGAGGGCTGGCCGATCACGACCAGCGAAATCCGGTCGAGCTGCCGCCACACGGCGGCGAACAACACCACGATCACGAGGAGCAGGCCAAGCCGCTTCATGCGTCGGCCTCACTCAGGCAGCGAGGTCTGGTTGTGGATCGTCGCCAGCCTGACCAACTCCGCCCCCTTGGCATCGAGCTTGGCGGCGATGCTCTTGCGGTGCGTCTCGACCGTGTGCCTGGTGATCCCGAGACGCTCGCTGATATCCGCGGTAGTCATGCCGCAGCCGATCAGGCGAAAAACGTCGAGTTCGCGCGGCCGCAGGGTGGCCGCAGCATCGGCCCTGCACGGTGTCGGGATGCCTCGCCCGCGCAAGATCTCGGCGATCGCATCCTGCAACTGGTCATAGGCTTGCGTCTTATCGATAACCGCCCGCAGGCTTCCAAGCAACGCCTGGGGGCAGGCGAATTCATCCGCGGCACTCGAGAGCACGATGCACTCGATGTCGGGCAGAGTTTCGACTGCGACGCGCAGCACGTCGATTCCCTTGCCATCCGGCAGCTTCAGATCGAGGATGAGCAGATCGAACTCCCCGTCGCGGCAGGCGGTGATCGCGGCGGCGGCGGTGGTGGCGGTCGTCCGCACCTCGACGCCCGGCATCGTGCGCAGCATCCCCACGAGCAATTGGAGGAACATTGTCTGATCCTCCACGATCAGGCACCGCAACGCTCGCGGCGGATTGTTTCGATTGGCTCGTTTGCTCATCGTCTGCACGCACGACCCTCCTTGGTGACAGTCCTCACGGTATCATGACGCCCAGGGAAATGCGTCGGTTCGGTTCGCGGGAACCGCCGAGCGAGGTACCTGTTTTCCGGCAGTCCCGGCATCTGCCCGGGCGGCCGGACCGCGCCGGTGCCGTGCCTTGCATTCCAGAAGGGTCGAACTACCGTCGGGTTAGGGCCACGAATGGCCCTCCGAGGCCCTCCCACCGAGGTGTTTCGGCCACGACGGTCTCTCCCATTTTTTTCAGGACGTTTTTCATGCACCGTGTTCTTTTGATGTCGGTCTTGTCACTGGCCCTCTCGATGCCGACGGGCGTGTGCCTCGCTCAGGGCGGCTTGTTTGCCCGCCTCAATAAACCTCTCGTGCCGGGCATGCGCACGGTGCCGGGCGTGCCCACTGCCAGCCCGCTCGGGCTGATCGCCCCGCGGCTGAGCAACGCCGTGTCGATGTTCCAGCTCGGCGGCATGGGCACGCAGGCCGGCCGGCTCAGCCTCCTCGGCCTCGTGTCGCCACGGATCAGCCCGATCGCCGCGATGCTTGGCAATCCAGCAGCGTCTCCGCAACTGCGCCGCACCTACCTGCTCACGCTGATCTCGCCGCGGCTCACCGCCCTGGTGGGGATGATGCGGGGCTTCAGCGGCATGGCGGGAAACGTGCGGGGCTCGGCGGGCAGCCTGAGCGGCGCGGCGCCTCGGCTCCGCTGATCACGCCGGCGACAGCAACGATCAAGGGGCCGCCCGGGCTGTTCGCTCAGAGCCCGGCGGCCCCGGTCGTTTCCCGCTGGCGCTGTTCCCTCTTGGCGGGAAACTCCACGACCACGAGCTTGCGGTTTGCCACGTCGTAGGCCCACTCCTGATAGTAGGGCAGCATCGGCAGGGCGATCGAGTCGGGCCCGCCCTTGCCGATGATCCGCGTCATGAAATCGTCATACGTCTGCGGATACTCGCCGTGCTCGGCGTTGTAGTGCTGCATCCGCTGCTCGACGGCGAGCGAGCCGGCCTTGCCCACCTGCGTGCGATAGGCCTCTGAAGCGATCTCGAGGCCGTCGCTCTTGATCGACGTTTCGGCGAGCACCGCTCCCTCTTCGAGAGCCTTCGAAAGCTCGAGGACGTTTTGCGTGGTCTTGCCGAGCGTCTGCCGCGTCTTCATGGGCGCGGGTTTGGCGGGCTCCGCCTTCGCGGCGGGTGGCTCAGCCTGTTTGGGAAACGCCCCGGGGGCACAGCCCACGAGAACCGCCACGCCGATCACGTGCCACGCTTTCATGTCCGGAGTATAGTCGAATTCGTCTGGAGATTTCCCATGGCACGCACAACCACGTTTTGCCCGACCCTCGAGCCACTCGATCGGCGGGCCATGCTCGCCGCGCTGCTGCCCGTGCGTGAAGTGGAGGGCAACGATTCGGCCGCCACGTCGCAGGTGCTGCGGGGCTCGTCTAACTTCCTCGTCGTGGGCCGCGTGGCGACCAGCGACGACGTCGATTCCTATTCGTTCACGTCGACTGCCGGGGCACGGGTGTCGCTCACCGCTCGCTCCGGCGGCGCCTTCGCACCGCGGATGACGGTGCACGCGCCCGATGGATCGCTGATCGCGACGGCAGCCACCCAGGGCGTGGGGCCACGTCGCGCTGCAGACTTCACGTTTTTCGCCGCCGCCGGCGGTGTGTATCGCGTCGTCATCGGCGGCCCGGCGGCCAGCCCCGACAGCGGCCCGGCGACCGGCGGCTATGCGCTCTCGATCGAGCAACGCCGCGGCTGGGCCTCGCGAGCTGTCGCCCCCGCTGAAGCCGACGTGCTCACGCGGCTGGCGATCTACGAGCCGGCTTCTGCCACGCCGAGTGTGGGCGACTGGCAGCCCCTCGTGGCCGGCGATGCGCGGCTGCAGGGCAAGAACGTGTATGTGGTGGTGCACGGCTGGGCGGTGAACTACGCCGGCGTGCCCGCGACCAACGGCACGGCCGCCAACCCGCTCAAGTGGTGGCAGACGATCGACCACGCGTCGCTCCAGCCCGCCGCCGGCAAGTCGGCCCCACCGACGGAGCCCGTCGCCGCGTATATGTTTCTGCCGCAGAGCGGCGAAGACGGCAGGCTGCTCCATCCGGCCACGCAGATCACGCCCGCGGGCCTCGCGGCACAGCTGCGGCAGGCCGACCCCGACGCCGTCGTGCTCGCCTACAGCTGGATCGACGACTCGGCGACCACGCTGCCCGGGGCGTCGGAATCGCGGACGACGCTCAACGGCGCACGGCTCGCCACGGCGCTCGAGCAGGTGCTGCCCACGGCCGGTGGCGGCCCCCGCGGCCTGCACCTGATCGGCCATAGCCACGGCTCGAAGGTGGCGACGGTCGCCGCCACGCTCCTGCGGCCGAAGGGCATGACCGTGAATCAACTCACGATTCTCGATTCGCCGGAGCAGGGCCCGAGCGTGACGGCCTTCAACGCCACCAACAATCTCTGGTATTTCCTCTCGGCGCTGAACGTGGATCGCGGCCAGGCGGCGGGCACGACGTTTGTCGACAACTACATCTCGCAGCTCGACCGTCGCCTGGGGCAGATCCAGGGCTACGATCCCTTCGCAACGTCAGCCGTGAAGGTCTCGACGCTGCAGCAGGTGGTGGATGTCTCGCTCAATCCGCAGCCGATCCAGCGGTCGTCCGGGCAGGCGTTCGACTCGTTCGCCCATCGCTACGCCCCCGCGTGGTATGCCGGCGGCAGCGCCGCCTGGTCGTCGAATCCCACGCCGACCGTCGCCAACCAGTGGTCGCCGCTGGTGACGAATCCCGGCGTCGCCAAGCCCGTGCCGGCGCACGCCACGCAGGCCTGGGTGACGAAGGCCGACCAGCAATTCGCACTCACGGCCGATGCGCAGGCCACCACGGCCACATTCGATCCCAAGCCCGCGCTGCTCACGCTGCGGCCCGTGGCGAACCCGTCCAAGCCTCAGCCGCCGTTCACGGGCACCGTCACCATCTCAGGCAACGGCCAGGGCCAGACCGTGACCAAGGCGTATACGTTCAAGACGCCGACGCTCTCCCAGGGCGATTCGTTCGGCATCTCGTTCAACCTGCAGTTCACGGCCATCGAGGCCGACGATCAGCTGCAGATCACCGTCAACACGGGCTTCGGCCGCACGCAGGAGACGGTCTTCCTGATGACGGCCAAGCAGCTGGGCACGGGCCAGGGCCTCGCCACGCTCAGCCTCGGCAGCCTGCTCAAGCACCCCGGGCCGCTGAACATCAAACAGATCCAGTTCAGCATCGTGCCCTCGGCCGCCAGCCAGGGCCGCACGACCGTGAACGTCACGAACCTGAAGCAGTTCATCGTGCCGGGCGCATGAAGAAAACGGTGCCTGGCACCGAATCCGGCGGGATCCACTCGGCTTACGCCTCGGGCTTTCTGCGTGGTCATCTGGAAGCCCGAAGCGCGAGCGAGGGAGTGGCGGGTTACACCAGCCGCGCGAGCACGAGCACGCCCGCCAGGCCCACGAGCGACACGATCGTCTCCATCACCGTCCAGCTGCGGAGCGTGTCGCCCAGGCTGACGTTGAAATACTCCTTGAACATCCAGAATGCCGAGTCGTTCACATGGGAGCAGACGAGGCTGCCCGCCCCGATCGCGAGCACCATCAGATTCGGATCGACGCCTCCCGCCGCCACGACCGGCGCGAGAATGCCCGCGGCCGTGAGCCCCGCCACCGTCGCCGAGCCCACGCACACGCGGATTGCCGCCGTCACGAGCCACGCGAGCAGGAGCGGATCGACCGGCAGCCCCTGGAGCATCTGCCCGATCTCGGCGCTCACGCCGCTCTTCACGAGCACCTCCTTGAACGCGCCCGAGCCGGCGATCACGAGCAGGATCGAGCCCACGTCGCCGATGGCCCCCGAGAAGGTGTGCATCACCGCAGGCAGCGACCGGCCGCGGGCGAGGCCGAGCGTGACCGTGGCCACGAGGAGCGACGCCACCATCACGACGTCGGGATCCGACACGACCTTCACGACCGCGGCGGCGGCTGATCCCTTCGCCACGACACCGTCGGCCACCGCCGACACGGCGAGCAACACGGCCGGCAGGAGCGCCGTGGCCACGCTCACGAACGTGCCCGGCAATTCCACCTCGGGCCGCGGCGAGGCGGCAAGCCCGGGCAGCGGGTTCGCCACGATGCCGCCGAGCGTGCGGCCGAACACCGGCCCGGCGAGAATCAGCGCCGGCACCGCGATCGCGCAGCCGTAGAGCAGCGTGAGGCCGAGGCTCGCGCCAAACGTGGCCACGAGCGCAGTCGGCGCCGGGTGCGGCGGCAGGAGCCCGTGGGCCACGCTCATCGACGCCAGCGCCGGCAGCGCCACCACGAGCAGCGGCTGCCGCGACCGGCTGACGACGGCGATGATGATCGGCACGAGGAGCACGAAGCCCACGCCGTAAAAGAGCGGGATGCCGACGATGAACCCCGTGAGCGCCATCGCCCAGGCCATGTGCTTCTCGCCAAACGCCTTCACGAGCGTGTCGGCGATCCGCTGGGCGGCGCCGCTCTCGACCACGAGTTTGCCGAGCATCGCCCCGGTGACGATCACGATCGCGAGCGTGCCGAAGATGTCGCCGATGCCCTTGCGCACGGCGCCCGCCACATCGCCGGCCGGCATGCCGAGCGGCACGGCCGCCGCCGCCGACACGAGGACGAACGCCAGGAAGGGATGCACCTTCGCCCAGACGACGAGCGCCACGAGGACGGCGATGGCGGCGGCGATCACGAGCAACGCGGGCATGCTGGAGGCTCCTGCGGTATTTCAGGGGCGATAGCCTACGCGGAGACGCGGCGCCCGGCACGCCCGCCCCCGAAGCCCGACACTTGCCAAATACTATACGCCCGTATACTTTCTCCGGAATTCCGCCCTGTGCGGCCGTACGATACAGTGTCGTGCGGCTGCCGATGCCAGTGTTTCGGTTTTCCTGTCGCTGACCTCTGCTGGTTTCCTGAGCCTGTTCGAGACCGCCCGATGGCCACGCTTCCCGCCGACATCGTTGCCGCCTCCCGACACCGGCTCACCGTGGCGGAGTTTCAGCGGATGGGCGAGGCCGGAATTCTCGCGCCGGACGACAGGGTCGAACTGATCGCCGGAGAGATCATCGACATGTCCCCCATCGGCAGCCTGCATGCAGCGCTCGTGGCCCGCCTCGCCGCGAGTTTCAGCCAGCGTCTCGGTGAGTTGGCCATCGTGTGGGTGCAAAACCCGCTCGCGCTCGACGACACGAGCCAGCCGCAGCCCGACGTCACGATCCTGAGGCCGCGATCCGATTTCTACGCAGCGGGCCATCCGGGCCCGGCCGATGCCCTGCTCGTGGTGGAGATTGCCGACACGACGCTCCCCTTCGACCTCGAGGTGAAGGTGCCACTCTACGGGGCCGCCGGCATCCCCGAGGTGTGGGTGATCGAGGCCCTGTCGCGGAGGACGCATGTCTTCCGCCGGCCGGAGGCGGGCCGGTTTCTGGAACACGAGATATTCGAACCCGACCGCTCCCTCACCTGCGGCGGCAGCATGGCCGGCCGCGATGCTCTCGCCGGCATCGAATTCACGCTCGGCTCGCTCCTGCCGCAGGCGTGAGTTGCAGTTCGATCGTGACGTCAGTCGCCGGCCAAGGTTCTCGTCGATTGCCGGACCGCCTGGATTCCACGTTGACCAGCAGACGTCCTGATACATATACTGAACGCACGTTCCGTCAGAACCTTGCGAGCGAGTCTCACGACGATGCCTCTGACTGAATTTGATCAGCTGCCACTTGCCGCCAATGACCGTGCCGCCGTGCTCGAAGCAGCCGAGTGCCTCGCCGCACTTTTGCCAGTCGAGCGTGTCGTGCTCTACGGCTCGAAGGCTCGCGGTGACGATCGTCCCGACAGCGATATCGATCTGCTGATTCTCACCAGCCGGCCATTGACCGTCGCCGAAGGCTTCCAGGTGACCAACCTGATGCAGCCCGTGCAGCATCGCCATCACTGTATCATCAGCCCTCTACGGCTGAGTGCCGATGAGTGGTATCACGGCGTGTATCAGGTGCTGGGCATTCGCCACGAGATTGATCGCGACGGCATCGACGTGCCGCTGGCTCCCCACGCACGGTCGATTCGCCGTCCGGAGGCTGTCTCACGATGAGCCCGGACGAGGCCCGCGCCCGCGTGATAGCGTGGTCGATCGAGCGGGCACGCGTGCGGCTGGATGCAGCGGAACGCGAACTCGAGGCCGGGGTGCCGCAACTCGCGGCAGACCACGCCTATTACTCCTGCTTCCATCTTCTCTCGGCGATTTTTCTGCAGGAGGGGCTGACGCTCAAACGCCACTCGGCGGTGCGGTCTGCCCTGCATGAGCGATTGATTCAAACGGGCCGTCTTGATCGATCCTGGGGCAGTGTCTTCGACCGGCTGGCGGAACTACGGACGAAGTCGGTGTATACCGCGCTTTTTTCGCTGGATGTGGCGACTGGTCGAACCGTCGTGGATGACGCCACGAAACTGGCGGCCGAACTGCAGAGGATGCTCCCTTCGACATAAGTGACTCTACCCGCGGCCTGGCGTGCGCGGTGCGCCGCGCTCCTCGCCGGCGAGGCCCTGCCAGTGGTCGCGGTAGGCCCGCGGGGCGAAGCCCGTCTTCTTCTTGAAGAGCTTCGAGAAGTGATAGGGGTTTCGAAACCCGAGGGCCGTGGCCACCGCCTTCACCGAGAGCGTCGAGTTGCGCAGCATCTCCTCGGCGCGGCGGATCGTGAGCTGGAGGTGATAGGCATACGGGCTCTGGCCGGTCTGATCCTTGAACGCCCGGAAGAAATTCGTGCGGCTCATGCCCGAGCCGGCCACGAGGTCTTCGATGCCGGGCATCCCGGCCGAGTCGGCCTCGAGCGCGAGCCGCGCACGGCGGATCACCTGCTGCACCTGCGGCACGCGCTGCCGCGGCGCCGCGGCCTCCTGCAAGCGTGCGAGAATCTCCATCGTCTTGGCCGCCGCCACCACGCCGCAATTGGCCGAGCCCGACCGCAGGCCGTCGAGCAACTGGCGAAACGCATCGAGCAGCTGCGCGTCGACGCCCGTCCGCACCACGGCCCGGGCGGGCCCGAACACTCCGGCCGAGAGGAGCCTCAGGGGAATCTCCCCGTGGTAGTGCACCCAATAGGTGCCCCAGCCGGTGTCGCGCCGCGGCCGGTAGCGGTGCCACGTGCCGGGAAACACGAGCGCCGCATCCCCGGGGAGCAGGTCCATGAGGCCGGTGGCCTGCGAGTCGAATTCCCCCGCGCCGTGCGTCACATACACGACGGCAAATTCCGCGAGCACGCGGCCCGCCTCCCACGTGTAGAAGTGGCCGGGCGGATGGCGGCGGCGGGGGATCGGGTCGGCCCCCGCGGCGGCGGGCTGGTAGCCGCCGCCGGTCACCCACAAGCCCCAGGCCTGGTCGCGCGGATCGACCGCCAGATACCGGAAGTATTCTTTGGCACGTTCCGCCATCCCCACACGATACCACCGTCGGCCTGCGGCCACCGTCACAGAGATGAGATTCGCTTGAAAACGTGCTCACACGGCTGAAGTCGGCCCTGACCCGAGGACAACGGCAAGCCGTACAAAAACACATGGCCTCGTACTTTGGGGCATTCCCGCATCCGGGCGGCGATGGCACACTCAAGGGTGCGGCGCGATGCCGTGCAGGGCCCCCACGCTTGGAGAGATCCCATGGCTACCCCATCCCCACGCCCCACCGCGGTCTCCCGCCGCTCGTTCACGGCCGCAGCCGCCGCCACGCTCTCCACGACGATGGTCCATTCGTCGCTCGCCGCGGCCGACACCCGCGAACTGCGGATCGGCGTCATCGGCTGCGGCGGCCGCGGCTCGGGGGCGATCAACGATTCGCTCTCGATCAACGAGGGCGTGAAACTCGTGGCCACGGCCGACCTCTTCGGCTCGAAGTGCGCGTCGCTCTGGAAGGCGATGCGTGAGGCCCACCCGGGCAAGGTGGCGAGCGCCGACACGATCCACGAAGGGTTCGATGGCTATCGCCGCATCCTCGACGACCCCTCGATCGACCTCGTGCACGTCACGACGTCTCCCGGCTTCCGGCCGTCCTACACGCTCGCCGCCGTCGAGGCTGGCAAGCACCTGTTCACCGAGAAGCCGGCGTGCGTCGATCCGGCGGGCTACCGCGTCTGCCTCACGGCCCACGACGCGGCCGTCGCCAAGGGCACGGCGATCGTGGCCGGCACGCAGTATCGCCGCCAGGTGAACTACCTCGGTGCGATCGAGCAGATCCGCAACGGTGCGATCGGCGACGTGATCGGCGCCACGGCTCGCTACTGCGCCGGCGGCATCTGGTATCGCCCACGGACCGAGGGGATGAGCGACGCCGAATACCAGATGAACAACTGGTATCACTTCGTCTGGCTCTCGGGCGACCAGATCGTCGAGCAGGCGGTGCACAACCTCGACACGATGAACTGGGTGATGGACGCCAACCCCGTGGCCGCTTTCGGGTCGGGAGGCCGGTTCACACGGCCCGACGACAGCGAACTCTGGGACAGCTTCAGCATCAACTACGAATATCCGGGCGACCGCATCGTGTCGTTCATGTGCCGGCAGATCCCGGGCGCGGCCACGGACGTGTCGAACGTGGTCTACGGCTCGAAGGGCGAGTGCCACATCGGGGCGGCGAATGCCGGCTCGCGGATCTTCGATCGGGCCGGCAAGGAGGTGTGGGAGATGAAGGGCAGCATCGCCGACGCCTACAAGCAGGAGCACAAGGACCTCGTCGATTCGATCCGCGCCGGCAAGCCGATCGTGGAGCTGCGGCAGATGGCCGACAGTTCGCTCGTGGCTGTGATGGGCCGGATGGCCGCCTACACCGGGCAGAAAGTATCCTGGAAATTCCTCACGGAGGAGTCGCAGCTCGACCTCTTCCCCAAGGATCTCACCTGGACGTCGTCGCTGCCGCGGCAGGCGCCCGCGGTGCCTGGAAAAACAAAGCTCATCTGAAAGGACGCGCTCGCACCATGAAGCCTTCCCCATCCGTCGTGCCGTCCGCCCCGATCTACCGCGGCCCCCTGCCCCACGTGCACGCCGTCGAGCGGCTGCCCGTCACGGTCTACGACCAGCCGGGCGATGCCAGCCGCGCGGTGGCCCGCGAGATCGCCGACCTCGTGCAGTCGCGCGCCGCGTCAGGAAAGACCACGGTGCTCGGCCTGGCCACCGGCTCCACGCCCGTGGGCGTCTACGACGAGCTGATCCGGCTCCACCGCGAGGAGGGCGTGTCGTTCAAGACGGTCGTCACGTTCAACCTCGACGAATACTGGCCGATGCAGCCCGACGCCCTGCAGAGCTACCACCGGTTCATGCGGGAGCACCTCTTCGACCACCTCGACATCCCCACGGCCAACATTCATATCCCGGATGGCACGCTCGCCCGGGCCGACGTGGCGGCTGCCTGCGCCCGCTACGAAGAGGCGATCCGGGCCGCGGGCGGCATCGACCTCCAGATCCTCGGCATCGGCCGCACGGGCCACATCGGCTTCAACGAGCCGGGCAGCGCCATCGACAGCCGCACGCGCTTGATCACGCTCGACAGCGTGACGCGGTCCGACGCCGCCAGCGACTTCTTCGGCGAGTGGAACGTGCCCCGGCAGGCGATCACGATGGGCGTGGGCTCGATCCTCGACGCCCGCCGCGTCGTGCTGCTCGCGTTCGGCGAGCACAAGGCGACGATCGTGCGCAAGGCCGTGGAGGAGCCGCCGTGCAGCCACGTGTCGGCGAGTGCCTTGCAGCAGCACGCCGATGCGAAATTCGTGCTCGACCGGGCCGCCGCGGCCCGGCTCACACGGTTCGAGGCGCCGTGGGTCGTGGGGCCGCTCGATTCGATGGGCCTCGAGTGGACCGATGCGGTCGTCCGCAAGGCGGTGATCTGGCTCGCCCTCACACTCGGCAAGCCGATCCTCAAGCTCACCGACGAAGACTACAACGAGCACGGCCTCCAGGACCTGCTCTCGCACCGCGGGAGAGCCTACGACCTCAACATCGAGGTCTTCCGGGCGATGCAAGACACGATCACCGGCTGGCCGGCCGGCAAGCCGGGCACGCCGCGGCGGATCCGCGGGCTCGACGCCAACGCCGAGGCCAAGAAGGCGACGGAGTTTCCCAAGCGGGTGATCGTGTTCAGCCCGCATCCCGACGACGACGTGATCAGCATGGGCGGCACGTTCATCCGCCTCTGCGAGCAGGGGCACGAGGTGCACGTGGCCTACCAGACGAGCGGCAACATCGCCGTGTGGGACGAGTCGGCCGATCGGCATGTGGACTTCGTGGAGGAGTTTTGCAAGGCGTTCGGCGTGGGAGCGAAAGCCGGCGAGGTCGCCGACAAGATCCGCTCGTTCCTGAAGTCAAAACCTGCCGGCGCGATCGACCTGCCTGAACTCCAGGCCGTGAAGGGCTTGATCCGCCGTACCGAAGCGCGGGCCGGTGCCCGCTACTCGGGCGTGAAGCCGGGCAACATCCACTTTCTCGACCTGCCCTTCTACGAGACGGGCACCGTGCGCAAGAAGCCGATCGGTCCCGACGACATCGCGATCACCGTAAAGCTCCTGGAGCAGGTGAAGCCGCACCAGGTGTACGCCGCCGGCGACCTCTCCGACCCGCACGGCACGCACCGCGTCTGCCTCGCCGCGATCACGCGGGCGCTCGACGAGGTGAAAAACCGCGACTGGGCGAAGCAGTGCGAACTCTGGCTCTACCGCGGCGCCTGGCAGGAGTGGGAGCCGCACGAGATCGAGATGGCGGTGCCGCTCTCGCCCGACGAGGTGGAGCGGAAGCGGATGGCGATCTTCAAGCACGAGAGCCAGAAGGATCGCGCCCTCTTCCCCGGCCCGACCGACCCGCGCGAGTTCTGGCAGCGGGCCGAGGACCGCAACCGCGATACGGCTCGCCTCTACGACAAGCTCGGGCTGCCGGAATACGAGGCGATCGAGGGCTTCGTGCTCCACCGCGGCTGAGGCTGCCGCGCCCCTTTTTTTCAGGCTGCCGCGTCGAGCATCGTGCCATCGCACCAGATCCGCACCTGCTTCGAACGGGCGTAGGATCGCAGCTCGGGCGAAATAACCTTGCACGCGACCAGCGGAACCGCGGCAAGGCCGGCCTTGCGGAGGATGCCCGCCCTCCTCGCGGCGCGATCGATGTCGTCGACGCCGCAGGTTGCCGACACTTCCGCGACCACATGGCTCGCAACCCCGTCGATGATTCCCGACGCAATCGCATCCACCCGCAGCACCTCATCAGCCTCGTCGGGGTCGACGGCCTGCTCGATTGCATCGAGCACCTCGTCGTTTCTCAACAACCTGCCCCGCCGCATCAGCCGGCCGAGATAGGAGGTCAGTCGGTCACGAAACTGGAGCTCGAAGGTGGAGCCCAGCACCGCATCGAGCCGGGCAGCATGCCGCTCTCCCTGACTCACCAGCGACTGCACCGCCCTGGTGAGCTCGGAAACCTGAACGTCGGTACGAGCCTGCGCGTCCGTGAGTTTCGCAAGCTGCACGTCGGTGCGGGCCTGCGCGTCCGTGAGTTTTGCAAGCTGCACGTCGGTGCGAGCCTGCGCGTCCGTGAGTTTTGCAAGCTGAACGTCGGTGCGATCCTGCGACTCGGCCAGCCGGTCGACTGCCGCTGTGAGCTCGTGAAAGTCTGCCTTGGTCACCGTCTTGCTCAGTTCCTCGAACATCGGCCCGAGCGTGTGGGCAAGCGACTTGGCGGCCTCCTCCCCGAGAGACGTCCGGAGATCCTCGTAGATGCGGAATGTGTTCATGGAAGACAATCCCAATAGGCCCGATAGGCTCGCACTACCGATGCCTTGAGTGTACGGGCGTATATTTTATCCGTCAACTCTCTTCCTGGCCGGAGGCTGTGCCGTGGGGCCGGACCGTCATGTCCAACACTCCCGCTCCGGCCGCTTTTTGAGGCCGTTGGCCTCGGCGTCGGGCTTGCCGCCGCTCGTGAACGTCTCGGTGGCCGGATCGAACCCGAGCGTGCGGCCCAGGATCCAGGAATTCGCCGCGGCATGGGCGACGACATGCGATCGCCGCATCACGCCGGCGTTGCAGACAGCCGGCCGCCGGCTCTTCACGCAGTCGAAGAAGTCGCGGGCATGAGCCGCCGCGTCGGTGCCCTTCACCCGCTTGACGGCATCGGGAAATTCGGAGGCCAGCGTCGCGGGCTCCACGTCGACCAGGCCGGCATCGCCCGTCGAGATCCAGCCCTCCCGGCCCACGAATCGCACCGGGCAGGTCCCGAGCTGCGTGTTGAACTGCGGCCCACGGTCCTTGAAGGGATCGGCGAGGAAGTGGAGGGTGAGAGAGACGCCGTCGGCGTACCGACAGATGATGCCGGTTTCAGAAGGCGTGAACTCGACCGGACCGGTGCCGTCGGCCCCCTTCACCCACTGGCAGATGTCGACGGTGTGCACGCCCCAGTCGAGCAGTCGCGCCCCGGCCTCGAAGTCGTAGACGCCCCGCCACCCGCGGCCAAGATATTCGCCGTTGTAGGGACGCCACGGCGCTGGCCCGAGCCACGCATTCCAGTCGCACAGCTCCGGATCGGGTGTCGGCTGTGCGGGAAGCCAGTTGTTGTTGAGCGACGGCATGTAGACCGAGGCGTGCATCTCCGTGAGGGCGCCGATCTTGCCCGCCTGAACGAGTTCCTTGACGCGGATGAAGTTCGGCACGCTCCGCCGCTGCGTGCCCGCCTGGAAGATCCGGCCGGTGCGCCGCATCGTGTCGTCGATCTGGCCGCAGATGTCGATCGTGAGCCCGCAGGGCTTCTCGCAGTAGACGTCCTTGCCCGCCTCCGCCGCCATGATCGCCGCCTTGCCGTGCCAGCGGTCGCCGGTGGCGATCAGCACGCAGTCGATGTCGGCGCGGGCGAGCAGCTCCCGCAGGTCGCCGGTGGTGGTGCAGCCAGAGGTGCCGTAGGCGGCATCGACGAGCTGCTTGCCCTCGTCGCGACACCGCTTCTGCACGTCGGCGATCGCCACGCACTGCACGTCGGCAAACTTGAGCATCTCGGTGAGCACATACTTGCACCGCGGCCCGAACCCGATCACGCCGAGCGTCAGCCGCTCGCTCGCCGCCGCGGCCCGGGCCTCGAGCCCGAGCGCCCGCGCCGACACGATCGTCGGCAGCGCGGCCGCGCCTGCGGCCTGGACGGCCGTCGTGAGAAACTCCCGCCGGGAGTTCACGGGCTCGGCGGCGGGCCGCACGTCGGCGTCCCCACGGGCAGGCGAAGCGGTGTTCATGAACGAGCTCCTCAGAAAAGGTGTCGCAATGGGAAACGGCGTCGACAGCGGATGGTATAGCATGATTACTCGCGCGGAGGTCCGCCGCGCCGGCGATACTGCTGCGGGGCCAGCCCGGTGTGGGCCTTGAAGGCCCGCGTGAAATGGCTCTGGTCGTAGAAGCCGCAGTCAGCTGCGATCCGGCCGATCGCGTCGGCCGTCTCCCGCAGCCGCCGCTGGGCCATCAGGAGCCGCAGGCGGAGCAGGTAGTCGCCCACACTCATGCCGAAGAGCCGGCGAAACTCGCGCTGCAATTGGCTCGCAGACAGCTCCGCCCGGCGGGCCAGGTCTGCGACGCTGATCGGCCGACGGTAGTGCTCGAGCACGTATTCCATCGCCGGCGTGAGCCGCCGGTAGTCATCGGGCGCGTTGCCGGCGTGATCGAACGGCCGCAGCACGCCGGCCAGCCCCGACACGGTGCCGTCGGCGTCGAACAGCGGGATCTTCGTGCACAGATACCAACGCGGCATTCCCGTGTGATCAGGGACGAGCCACGCTTGATCGCAAAGCGGCTTCCCCGACCGCATCACCCGCTCGTCCTCGGCGACATACTGCGCCGCAAGCGCCGGCGGATGGTAGTCGTAGTCGGTTTTGCCGAGGGCGTCGGCCGCGGTCGCGCAGCCGTGCATGCTGAGCCAGGCTTTGTTGAACTTCACGAACCGGCTTTCCCGATTCTTCACGAACAGAAACACGTCGGGCAGCGCGTCGAACAGGTCGAGCGCCTGCACCGCGGCAAAACCTGAAAGCATCGGCAGCAATCCCTGAATGACCATGCGCCTTAAATACAAAATAATGCGGTGTTCGTCAAATGACGCCGGGACGCCTCCGGGCTAGAATTCACTGGCCTAAAAGTTCGTAACGCACGGAGGACCCAGCATGTTTGAATTTCGCGTCGCCCGGCCCGGTGAGCGGGCGGTCCTCTGCGGGTCGGGTACAAGCCGGCGGGATTTCCTGCACGTGGGCGCGCTGGCGGCCGTCGGCCTCTCGCTGCCGCAATACGCCCGCGCCGCGAGCGAGGGGAAGATTCGCCCCGGCTGCGAGAAGCGGTCGTGCATCACGATCTTCAACCTCGGCGGGCCGTCGAACATGGACCTCTGGGACATGAAGCCCGACGCCCCGGCCGAGATCCGCGGCCCCTTCAAGCCGATCCGGACGAAGAGCGACGCCTTCGAGGTCTCGGAACTGTTGCCGAAGCATGCGGAAATCGCCGACAAGTTTTCTCTCGTGCGCTCGTGCCACCACGACGGCGCCGCGGTGCACGACGCCGGCTGGCAGATCATGCAGACGGGCCGACGATTCACCGGCGGCATCCAGACGCCGCATGCCGGCAGCGTGGCCTCGTATCTGCTCGGGCGGCGCACCGACCTGCCACCCTTCGTGGTGCTGCCCGAGATCATGGGCCGCGGCGGCGGCAACCTGCCCAACGGCCAGGCCGGCGGATTTCTCGGCAAGGCCCAGGATCCCTTCGCGCTCATGGCTGATCCCTCGCAGCCGAATTTCCGCGTGCCCGATCTGCTGCCCCCCGACCAGATCTCCGTGGCCCGGCTCGACCGGCGTCAGAAGATGCGTGAGATCGTGGAGGGGGCGGCGAAGCAGTTCGAGGCCAGCGAAGACGCGCGGCTCCTCGACGACAACTTCCACGCTGCCTACCGGCTGATGACGAGCCCGCAGGCCCGCGAGGCCTTCGACCTCTCGAAGGAGCCGCAGGCCGTCCGCGAGCGCTATGGGCTCAACCGCTTCGGGCAATGCTGCCTGCTCGCGCGCCGGCTCGTGGAAAACGGCGTGCGGTTCGTGACGATCAACACGTTCCTCACGGTGTTCGACGAGACGTCGTGGGACATCCACGGCTCGAAGCCGTTCACGTCGATCGAGGGCATGAAGACGGTCGTCTGCCCGATGTACGACCAGGGCTACTCCGCGCTCATCGAAGACCTCCACCAGCGCGGGCTGCTCGACGACACGCTCGTGGCGGGCCTCTCCGAGTTTGGCCGTACGCCGAAGGTGAACCCCGCGGGGGGCCGCGACCACTGGCCGCAGTGCTTTACGGTGTCGTTCGCCGGCGGCGGCGTGAAGGGCGGCCGCGTGGTGGGGGCGAGCGACACGATCGGCGCGTTCCCCGCGGAGCGGCCCGTGAAGCCCGGCGACATCGTGGCCACGATCTTCCACTCGCTCGGCCTCGACCACGAGATGCACCTTCCCGGCCCCGCCGGCCGCCCCTTCGCGCTCACCGACTTCGGCACCGACCCGATCAAGGAGCTCTTCGCATGACGCGGCTCCAACGGGCCTCTCGCCGGACCGGGAGGCGGAGGGATCGGCGAACGCTCGAGGAGCATGAGGCCGCTGCGGCCTCCGCGACGAGACTTTTGCCGTCCCACAGCCGGCGCCCCGCCTTGTGGCTCTCGTTTGCGATGGTCTGGTGCACGGCCCTTCGCGCCGAGGAGCCCAGCTTCGATCTCGACGTGATGCCGATCCTCTCGAAGGCCGGCTGCAACGGCGGCGGCTGCCACGGCGCGCTCGCCGGCAAGGCGGGCTTCCGGCTCTCGCTCTTCGGCTACGATCCGCAGAGCGACTACCTCGCGATCACGCGCGACGCCCGCGGCCGCCGCGTCGATCTTTCCGATCCGGGCACGAGCCTGCTGCTCACGAAGCCGACGATGGCGCTGGCCCACAAGGGCGGCAAGCGGCTCGACGTGGGCGGCGACGACTACTCGCTCCTCGCCGCCTGGATCGAGGCCGGCTGCCCGGGTCCGAAGGAGGACGAGAAAACCCTCGATGCGATCGAGCTTGCGCCCGCCGAGAGCGGGCTCGCGCCGGGCCAGACGGCGCAGCTGCGGGTCACCGCGAAATACAGCGACGGCTCATCGCGCGACGTCACCCGCTGGGCCCGGTTCACGTCGGCCGACGAGACGATCGCGACCATCGACCCCGCGGGCACCGTGAACGTGATCGGACACGGCGAGGGGGCGGTGACGGCCTGGTTCAGTTCACAGATTGCCGTGGCCCGGGTGCTCGCGCCCTTTCCCCACACGGTGGCAGCCGACGTGTATGCCGCCGCCCCGCGGGCCAACGTGATCGACGAGCTCAATCTCGCCCAGCTTCAAAAGCTGCATCTCAAGCCCTCGCCCCCCTGCGACGACGCCACGTTTCTCCGCCGCGCGTTCCTCGACACGATCGGCCGGCTGCCGTCGCCCGAGGAGGTGCATGCCTACCTGGCCGACCGCTCGCCCCGCCGTAAGGAGCGGCTCGTCGATCTCCTCCTCGCCCGCCCCGAGTTCGTGGACTACTGGGCCTATAAATGGAGCGACATCCTGCTCGTTACGGGGGCCAAGCTCCGGCCCGCGGCCGTGACGGCCTATGCCCAGTGGATCCGCGACCGCGTCGCGGAGAACGCGCCGTGGGACAGGCTCGTGCGCGAACTGGTCACCGCCCGCGGCTCGAGCACCCAACACGGCGCCACGAACTTCTTCGCCGTGCATCAAGACCCGGAGACGCTCGCGGAAAACGTGAGCCAGGCCTTTCTCTCGCTGTCGATCAACTGCGCGAAGTGCCACAACCATCCGCTCGAAAAATGGACCAACGACCAGTACTACGCCTTCGCCAACCTCTTCTCGCGGGTCCGCGCCAAGGGCTGGGGTGGCGACTCGCGGAATGGTGACGGAGTCCGCACGCTGTATGTCGAATCACGGGGCGAGTTGCTCCAGCCGAAAACCGGCCGGCCGCAGCCGCCCGCGCCGCTCGATGGCGAGCCACTGCCGCTCGACGACGCGGGGGACCGCCGCGAGCCGCTCGCCCGCTGGCTCACCGCGCCGGAGAATCCCTACTTCACCCGGGCGATCGTGAACCGCGTGTGGGCCAACTTTTTCGGCCTCGGCCTCGTGGAGCCGGTGGACGACCTGCGCACGAGCAACCCCGCCAGCAACGAGCAGCTCCTCGATGCCCTCTGCGCCCTCACGATCGAGCACCATTACGACCTCAAGCAGCTCATGCGGCTGATTCTCCTCTCGGAGACCTACGCCCGCTCGAGCATGCCCCTGCCCGAAAACCGCGACGACCGCCGCTGGTTCGCCCGGGCCTATCCCAAGCGGCTGATGGCCGAGGTGCTCTCCGACGCGATCGCCGACGTGACGGGCGTGCGCGACCGCTACACCGAGACGCTGCTCGCCGACGGCTCCACGCAAAAGCTTGAGGGCTACGACGACGACACCCGCGCCCTCGAACTCGGCGATTCGTCTGTGAAGAACTACTTCCTCGACACGTTCGGCCGCAACGCCCGCGAGATCACCTGCGAGTGTGAGCGGTCGAGTCAGCCGAGCCTCGTGCAGGTGCTCCACCTTTCCAACGGCTCGACGCTCAACGGCAAACTCGCATCGAAGGAGGGGCGGGTGACGCAGATCATGGCCACCGACCCCGCGCCCGCCACGCTCGTGGAAGACGCCTGGATCCTCGCGCTATCGCGAAAGCCCACCGACGCCGAGCGGAAGCCCTTCGAAGACATGCTCTCGAAGGCCGCCCCGGAGGAGAAACGGCAGATTGTGGAAGACATGTATTGGTCGCTCCTCACGAGCCGCGAATTTTTGTTTCGCCACTGAAGTATTTTCATGACACGCCTGCTCCCTCTGCTCTGCTGCATTGCGATCGCCCTGCCCTGCGCGGGGGCGGATCCCGTTTCGTACGATCGCGACATCGCACGGATCCTGCGCACCTACTGCTCCGGCTGCCACAACGACCGCGAGGCGGAGTCGGACTTTTCCGTGGAGCGGTTCGCGACGCTCCGCACAGGCGGGGCCGGCTCGGGCGATCCGATCGTGCCGGGCGACGCGGCCGGCTCGGTCCTCATCCAGCGCATCAAGAGCACCGCCGAAGACCACATGCCGCCCGCCGACGAGCCGCAGGTGCCGGCGGCCGACCTGGCCACGCTCGAGGCCTGGATCGCGGCTGGTGCTCCAGGCCCCGCCACCGACGCGTCTATTCTCGAAACGCTCGTGGTGCCCGCGCTCACCCCGTCGCGAGTGGCGAAGCCCGTCACGGCTGCAGCCGCATCCCCCGACGGCACACGGCTCGCCGTGGCCCGTGGCCGCACCGTGGAGATCCTGGCTGTGGAGAACGGCAGCCCGGCGGCGCAGCCGCTCGTCACGATCGCCGACCTCCCGGGCCCGGTGGCCGCCGTGCACTTCAGCCGCGACGGATCGCAACTCGTGATCGCCAGTGGTGTCGTCGGCCTGCGCGGCGTGGCGGAGATTCGCGATGCTGCGTCCGGCGGGCTCGTGCAGTCGTTCGGCCCGCATCGCGACCTGCTCTACGACGCCGAACTCTCCCCCGACGGGGCGACGCTCGCCACCGCGGGCTACGACCGCTCGATCAAGCTCTGGAACGTGGCCGACGGCACCCTCGTGCGGTCGATCGATGTGCACAACGGCGCCGTGTTCGATCTGGCCTGGCATCCATCCGGCAAACTCCTCGGCTCGGCGAGCGCCGACGAGACGGTGAAGCTCTGGCGGGCGAGCGACGGCGTGCGGCTTGACACGCTCAGCCAGCCGCAGGGCGAGCTTGCGAGCGTGGCGTTCACGCCCGACGGCAAACACGTGCTCGCGGCAGGCCGCGACAAGCGGATCCATCTCTGGAAGCTCGCATCGCTCGACGCGCCGGCGATCAACCCGCCGGTGCATGCGCGGTTTGCCCACGAGACGCCGATCGTGGCCGTCGCGCTCTCTCCCGACGGCAGCCGGCTCGTGACCGCGGCCGAAGACCGCAGCGTGAAGGCCTGGAGCGTGCCCGATCTCACGCTCGTCGGCGAACTGCCGAGGCAGGCGGATCTCGTGGCGGCGGTCGTGCCGGCCGACGGCGGCTTCTGGCTCGGCCGGATGGATGGCCGCATCGAGCGTGTGGGCCTCGCCACGCCGCCAGGCGGAGCCTCGGCCATGCCTTCGACAGCGCCGTCGGTGGCCAAGGCGATCGCGCAGCCATCAGGCAGCGAGAAGCCGCAGGATGTCGCCGAGGCGGAGCCCAACGACGCGCCACGCGAGGCGGCGCTCGTGCCGGTGCCCGTGGCCGTGAAGGGCTCGATCGGCGCGCCCGGCGATGCCGACTGCGTGCGGTTTGCGGCCCGGGCGGGCGAGCCGCTCGTCGTCGAAGTGCTCGCCGCCAAGGCCCAGCCGAAGTCGCTCGTCGATTCGCGGATCGAGGTACTGCATGCCGATGGCCGCCCGGTCGAGCAGGTCGTGCTGCAGGCGGTGCGGGATTCGTGGTTCACGTTTCGCGGCAAGGATTCAAACCAGACCAACGACTTCCGGGTGCAAAACTGGGACGAGATGGAGCTCGATGAGTATCTCTACGCGAACGGCGAGGTGGTGAAGCTCTGGCTCTACCCGCGCGGCCCCGACTCGGGCTTCGATGTCTATCCGGGCTCGGGGAGTCGGCACACCTTCTTCCACACCTCGGCCGTGACGCACGCACTCGGCGAGCCGGCGTGGATCGTGGAGCCGCTGCCACCGGGCGCGACGCCCGTGCCCAACGGGCTGCCCGTGTTCCCGGTGTTCTACGACAACGACGACGAATCGACGCGGCGGCTGGGCAGCGATTCACAGCTCACCTTCGTGCCGCCGGCCGACGGCGAATACGTGGCGCGCGTGACCGACGTGCGCGGCTTCGGCGGCCCGCGGGACCATCACTACACGCTCGGCATCCGCCGCCCGAATCCCGCGTTCGAGGTAACGATCGCAGGCAAGGATCCGAAGGTCTGCCCGGGCAGCGGCCGCGAACTCACGTTCTCGGTCACCCGCATCGAAGGCTTCGATGGCCCCGTGCGGATCGAGCTTGAGAATCTGCCGGCCGGGTTCACCTTCCACGGTCCGATCGAGATCGAGGCCGACCAGCGCGCGGCAATCGGTGTGCTCTCGGCGGCCGCGGATGCCGCGGCGCCCGACGAGGCCGCCGACAAGGCCGTGAAGGTGCGGGCCGTGGCGACCGTGGCCGGCAGCGAGATGGTGCGCGACCTCGGCACACTCGGCGACATCCAGCTCGCCGACAAGCCGAAGTTCACGCTTGAGATCCTTCCCGGGGCCGATTCATCCGTCGTCAAGCAGGTGCCGGGCGAGCCGCTCGAGTTCACGATCCGCCCCGGCCAGACGATCTCGGCGAAGGCGAAGGCGGTGCGTCACGACTTCAAGGACCGGATCGACCTTGGCACGGAGGGGGCCGGCCGCAACCTGCCGCACGGCGTGTTCATCGACAATCTCGGGCTCAACGGCCTGCTCATCGTCGAGGGGCAGGACGATCGCGAGTTTTCCATCACCGCCGCACCGAAGGCCGCTCCCGGCCGGCGGCTCTTTCACCTGCGGGCCATGGCCGACGGCGGCCAGGCGTCACCGCCCGCCGTGATCAACGTGCTGCCGGCGGCCGTCGCGGCCGGCAACGAGTAGCCGGGCGGCTGTGAGGTTTGCGGGATCGCTCGATCCTACTGAGTTTTGAAAAACCACTTCACGTGGTCTCTCCGGAAGCCCGAGGCGTAAGCCGAGCGGAAACCGCGTGGTGTTTCGAGAATTGCCGCCGCATTCCCTTCAGCTTACGCTTCGGGCTTCCTTATTGAGCTTTACCCAGAAGGGCCTCGAGATACGCCTGAGCCCGGTTCACCTCCGCGGTGATCGCAGGCACGGTTTCGAGAATCGGCACGCCGCGGGGCACCGGATGCATGAAGATCTCGACGGGGCCGGCGAACCGCTGCGCCGCCAGCTCGCGCATGAGCGGCCCGAAGTCGAGCGGCCCGCGGCCCGGCATCTGCAGGAGTTCAACCTCCTTCGGCAGCTTCTCCTTCGAGCCCTTGCCGTGCTGCTGCGCGTAGACGAACTTCATCCGCGGGCCCAGGTCGCGGGCGAGCGTGGCGATGAGATGAGCATCCTGCGGGAGATGATGCGGGGCGAAGGCGACGCCCACGCGGTCGCTCGTCACGGCGTCGGCAAACCGGCGGATGCCGTCCGGCGTCTGGAGGAGCGATCTCGAGTGATTCTCGATGGCGATCACGCCCCCGCTCTCCTCGGCGGCGGCGATGCTCGGCCGCAGTTTCTCCAGAAACTCCTCGATGGCCGCGGCGAGTTCGTTGCCTGGCGCATCCCCCTTGCCAGGCGCCATCGTGACGAGCACCGGCGCCTCGGCTCCGAGCCGCTTCGCGAGGGCGAACTCACCCGCGAGCTTAAAGGCCCCGACCGTGTAGCAGGCGATGCCGCCGAGTTTCACGCCGGCCGCCGCCAGCATCTCCCGCACCTTCTCCTCGCCAAGCGTGTCGATCTCCTCCCGCTGCGTGCCGTGCGGCTTCGGCCAGAGGTCGATCGATCCCGCCCCGGTCTTCGCCACCTCGGGCAGGATGTCGGCGAGGGGAAAGTTTCCGTAGAGCGCCGAAGCGAGGATATACGTAGGCCGCCACGGGGCGTCGGCTGCCACCCCGCCGCGTGCGACCGCCGCGGCCGCCACCGCGCCGGCGGCCGACCGCATGAGCGAGCGTCTGGAAATCCTCTGCCTGTGCTTCATGACTCCACGGCCTCTGCATGCGGCTGATACACGTTGCGGCCTGCTTCGAGGAACGGCACGGCGAGGTGCATCGGCTCATGCGTGCCCGGCTTGAAGATCGGCTCGGGAGAATACTGCGTGACGTAGGCCCGCCGCATCCGGTCGGTGGTGTTGAAGCCGCTGCGGTGGAAGACGAGCGAGCTGAACACCACCAGGCTGCCGGCCGGCACCACCGCCGGAATGCCCGGCTCGTCGCCGAAGTAGCCGCACTTGTCGCCGCTCTCGGGATCGCGGACGTGCTCCACGAGCGTGCGGATTCCGACCTTCGAGTAGGGCAGCACGTAGGCCGTGCCATTCTCGAGCGTCATGTCGTCGACGGCCGCCCACACCGTCACGTATTCGCGATGCGGGAAGCCGAGGTAGCCGCTGTCCTGATGCCAGGAGAACTTCGTCCCCTTCTCCGCGGCCTTCACGACGTATTGGTCGTAGAACAGGAAGGCGGTGTCGCCGATCGTGGCCCTGCAGACGTCGGCCATCAGATCGCTGAACACGTACTCCTCGAGCCGCGGCGCCTGCTGATACTGCTTGGCGATGTGGTAGCGCTTGCCGCGGTGCGAAATGTGGATGTGGTCGACGCCGAGTTCGTCCATCTGCCGGTGCATCACGTCGATGAGGTGATCGCAGGCGTTGCGCATGATCTCGAGGTGCTCGGGGCTGATCACGCGCTCGGCGATGAAGTAGCCCTCCCGCTTGTAGAGATCGCGATGGGCGGATGTGATCAGACTGGCCATGACCGAAGATCTCCCGGGGAAAACGGCGGCGTCGTGTCGGCTGCGGACCGCGGCTGACAACCTGCACGTGATTAAACCTGTGCCCACGGCGGCCGTCATTCAGCCGAACCACGGGCGGCATTCAGGTTTTCCGTCACTCCGGCAGCGGCCGGCCCTTCGTTTCGGGGCCAAACCACACGATCACCGCGCCCACGAGATAGATCGCCACGAGAACCGAGCCAGCCTTGGGAAAACTCCCCCCGAAATATCCCATCAGCGCGGCCGTCTGCAGGCCGCCGATGGCGGCGATGATCCGCCCGAAGTTGAGGGCGAAGCCCTGGCCTGTGGCGCGGACGGCCGTGGGAAACAACTCCGGGAAGTAGAGCGGGAAGAGGCCGTAGAACGACGCGCTCACGCCGCCGGCGAGAAACGCCGCCACGAGGAACGACGTCCCGAACGAGTCGTGCCCTTGATAGAGCCACAGCGCCGCGGCGATCGTCGCCAGGCAGAGGATCGCGAACGTCGGCCGGCGGCCGAGCCGGTCGGCCACGAGTGCCGTGAGGAACGTCGCCACGATCGCCCCGAGGGCGGTGGCGATCTGCGAATATTCCTTGGCGTGCGGTGCCGCATCGCCACCGAGCTGGATCGCCCAGCGCGGAATCCACTGGATCGCCCCCCAGGTGCCGAGGAGCGTGACGCCCGCGAGGCTCGCGCCGAAGAGCATCATCGCGACCACATTCTGGCCCGAGCCGGGTGCGAGCGTGCCTGCCGCCTCGGCCCGCACGAGGTACCGCCGCACCGGATGCAGATAGCCCAGCGCCGTGACGACGAGGCCCACGGCCGTCACGACGAGCGCCGGGCCGGCTGAGAGCCCCGCCGGCGACCAGGCCCAGATGATGGCCAGCGCCGCCACGGCCCCGATGAGCACGCCCACGAGATCGGCCTTCAGCCAGTGCGACGTCGCGCCGCGGTCGCTCTCGGCCTGCCACTTCTCCGATTCGGGCACGCCCATGCGGATCAGGAAGATGAGCAGGGCCGGCAACGCGCCCGAGATCATCAGCAGCCGCCAGGCCGAGTTGGCCAGCAGGTGCGACACGCTCGCCTCCGACAGCCCGACGCCCAGGAGCGCCCCGCGGGCCCCGTCGATCACGCTCCCGAGCCCGAGGCTGAGGAGGGCGACGAGCAGGAAGCCCACGTTCGCCGCGGCGCCGATCAGCCCGGCCGTGACCGCCCGCGACTTCCCGGGCCAGAGTTCGTTGACGAGCGCCACGCCGAGCGACCACTCGCCCCCCATCCCCAGCGAGGCGATGAAGCGGAGCACGGCCACGTGCCAGGCCTCCGTCGCAAAGCCGCACAGGCCGGTGAACACCGCATACGTGAAGATGCTCAGCGACATCGCGCGGACGCGGCCGATCGCGTCGCCGAGCCAGCCGAAGAGCACGCCGCCCGTGGCGGCGCCGACGAGGAACACGGCGATGATCGCGCCAAACCATTTGTCGGCATCGCCGGGCGAGGCGGTCGCACCGAGCAGGTCCTTGAGCGCCGGCCCACCGATCAGCGGAAAGAGCCCCATTTCGAACCCGTCGAACAGCCAGCCGAGCACGGCGGCGACGAGCGCGGCGTTGCGGCCAAACGAACCGATTGACTTGTTCACGAGAGCCTCGACTGCCGAGTGGCGACCATTTCCCATCTCCACGACAACGGCATCATGCCACGTTTCCCACCATCCGTCAGGTCGATGCCGCCGCTCACGGATGATCCGACCAGAAGCCCCTGAACACCTCGCGCGGATCGGCCGTGCGGGGATCGGCCCCAGGTGCGTTGCTCCACGGCCACTCGTCCCTGAACAGCTGCCGCGGGTCGGGCGGAGTGCGATTCCGCCAGGCGGCCTGATCGTGGGCCAGGATCCGCGACCGCGCTGCCCGCCACTCGGCCATCACCTCCGCAAACCACGCGTCGTACTCCGCCGCGAGCCGCGTGACCACGTCGGGATGATCCGCGGCGAGGTCGCGGGTCTCGCCGGGATCATGCTCGAGGTCGTAGAGCTGCGGAGCGGCCGCCACCACGCCGGCGTAGTCGGGCAGCTCGTCGTCGAGCGGCATCTCCCAGTGGGCGTGGGTCAGGCCGCGGTGGTAGGAGATGTTGTCGCGCGTGGCGTCCTTGACGACCGTCGTCGCGATCGGCGGCCAGAGGAGCTTCCAGCGACCCTGGCGGATGGCGGCGTTGCTGTGGGCCACCGGCGTGTAGCGGGTGCGCTGAAAGCAGAGCGGCCGGTCGGCCAGGTCGCCCGGGGGCTCGCCGCCGAGCACCGGCAGCACGTTCCTGCCGTCGAGAGGCTTCGCGCCGGCCGCCGGCCCGAGGCCGCAGGCGGCGAGCATCGTCGGCAGCCAGTCGCAGCCGTGGATCGGCGTGTCGACCACGGAGCCGGCGGGAATGTGCCCCGGCCAGGAGACGATCCCGGGCACGCGGATTCCCTGCTCGAGCACGTCTCCCTTCGTGCCGCGGAACGGGCCATGAAAGCGCAGGCCTGACTGCCCCGCACGATCGGCGGCCCCAAGGTTCGCGCCGTTGTCGCTCGTGAACACCACGAGCGTGCGGCCGCGGAGCCCGGCGTCGTCGACGGCCCCGAGCAGCTGCCCGATGCCAGCATCGAGCTGCTCGATCATCGCGTAGAGCACCGCGACGGCGGGGTCGGCCCGCCCGGCGAGCCGGCGGGTGTATTTCTGCACGAGGTGCTCCGGCGCCTGCAGCGGCGCGTGGATGGCCGCGGGGGCGAAGACGAGCGCGAACGGCCGCCCGTCCGCCGCCGAATCCCGCACGAAGGCGGCCGCCTCGGCGGCAATGACGTCGCTCAGGTGCCGGCCGTCGTGCGGCTCCACCCGGCACTCCTCCGCCCGGCCGGCGGCGGCGGCCAAGCGGCGTTCGAGCTGCCAGCGCTCGTAGTCATGAGCGCCGTTGGCGAACCCGACGAACCGGTCAAACCCGCGGCGGTGCGGCAGGTAGTCGTCGTCATAGAGGCCGCTGTGCCACTTGCCGACATACGCGGTGGCGTAGCCCGCGGCCCGAAAGTGGTCGCCGAGCATGCGCTCGGAGAGATCGAGACGGTCCACGCCCCGGTTGCTCGACACGTCGACCGCGCCGGTGCGGTGGTTCCACCGGCCCGTGAGGATGCCGGCCCGCGCCGAGGAACACAGCGGCGACGGCGAGTAGCAGGCAGTGAGCCGGGCGCCCTCCCTGGCAAGGCCGTCGAGCACCGGCGTGTCGAGGTCGGGATTGCCGAAGCAGCCCACGTCGCCCCAGCCGAGATCGTCGGCCATGATGAGGATCACATTGGGGCGTTCGGCCGGCGGATCGGCGGCGCCCGCGGAACCGGCGGCCACCGCGGCAATGACGAGCGCCGCGCGGAGGGGCCGCCCGCCGGTCACGCCCGGACCTCGAAGTCAGGCCGTTGCGGCCGCGCGAGCAGGCCGTCGGCCTCGGCGTCGGAGACGAACCGCTCCGCCGCGGGATCCCACGCGAGCGGCCGGCCGAGCTTGCAGGAGATGTTGCCGAGGTGGCACACCGACACGCTCCGGTGGCCGCTTTCCACGTCGGCGATCGGCGGGCGGCGGGCCGCCACGCAGTCGAAGAAGTTGCCCATGTGGTTCACGATCGCGTCGATCTTGCCGGCCCGCTCCGGCCGCGCGCGATTGTCGAAGTCGTAGAGCGCGAACGACTCGCGCGGCAGCGGCCGGTCTTTGAGGTCCTCGACCGGCTTGCCCGAGAGGTTCTCGCGGTTCACGAAGATCCGGCCCTCGCTGCCGGTGAACATGATGCCGTTGCGACCGCTGTCGCCGACCGTCATCTCAACACCATTGGTAAACCGGTAGCGAACCGAGTAGGTGAGCGGCACGTCGTAGCCGTCGCGCGTTTGCGGATACTCGGCCTGGCCGTCGATCCTGTCCGGATCGGCGCCGATCGCCCAGCGGGCGATGTCCACATGATGCGCGCCCCAGTCGGTGAGGTCGCCGCCCGAATAGGCCTGCCACCAGCGGAAGTTGAAGTGGCACCGCTCCGGGATATAGGCCACGTCGGGCGTCTGCCCCTGCCAGAGGTTCCAGTCGAGGCCCGGCGGCACCGGCTGCTTCGCGAACGGCCCGCCGACCTGGTTCTTGCCGAGCACGACGTCCACCGTCTCGAGCTTCCCGATCCGTCCGGCCCGCACCATCTCCACCGCCGTGCGAAACCGGTGGTCACTCCGCTGCCACGACCCCACCTGCACGATCCGGCCCGAGGCTTGCACCGCCTTGCGGATTTCCTTGCCCTCGTCGATCGTGAGCGTGAGCGGCTTCTCGCAGTAGACATCCTTGCCCGCCTTCACCGCGTCGATGAGCATCCTCGAGTGCCAGTGGTCCGGCGTGCCGATGAGCACGACGTCGATCCGCTTGTCATCGAGGAGGCGGCGGTAATCGACGTGGCGGTCGGCCGCGGCAGCATCGGCATAGATTTCGGCGGGCGTGAGCCGCACCTGCGCGGCCACCTTCGAGTCGATGGCCGTAAGCTCACGGACCTCGCGATCGACATCGGCCAGTGCGATCACGCGGCCGTGGGCCTTCGCCTTGGCCGCGATCACCGATCCCTGATAACGGCAGCCGATCACGCCGATGCCCGGGCCATCGCCCGCCGGGCCCGGCGACGCAGGCTTCCCCGCGGGATCCCCAGCCGCGGCGATGCGGGCGGCCGTGCCCGGGATCGCGGCCATGGCGAGCGCCCGCCCGATGAACCGCCGTCGTTCGAGGATCTCCGACTCCCGGAACCGCTGTGTGTTTTCACTCGGCATGATCTGCCCTCCCGAAACGTGTCTGACGCTAGTATCCCAGCCCTGCCGGACGGCGTCATTCAGTTCCCGCCCCGCCCCGGCTTCAGGTTTTGCGTACCGGCGCACCGGGTATTTCGTGCAAAAACCCTCAAGTGTCACGTGATGGTTCTGGCGCGAACCTCCAACACCTCGACGCCAAGAAGTTTGCCCTCGACCGTCGCGGGCCGGTATCGAGACGTCGCGGTGCGGATCGCCGGCTCGACGGTCGTGCTGCCGAACCCGCGGAAGGTGCCGGACTTGATGACCGAGTTTTGCGGTTGGCTGCGGACGAGGTCCGACCTGCATCCGGTGGCATTCGCGGCGGAGGCCCACTATCGGCTCGTGAGCATCCATCCGTTCATCGACGGCAACGGGCGCACCGCGCGGCTTCTCATGAACCTGCTGCTCCTGCAGCGCGGCTACCCTCCCGCCATCATCCGGCCACGCGACCGGGTGGCCTACCTGGGAGGCTTGGAGACGGCGCAGCTGGGTGGCTCGAAGACCGCCTACGAGACACTCGTCACCAGGGCGGTGGAACGGTCGCTCGACATCTACCTGGATGCCGCCGGATCGCGCAGCCAGGCGGGCCGCACAGGGCTCGCCGGCTCGGCCGGGGGCCTCATGAAAATCGGACAACTGGCGAAATCCGTCGGTGCAACGGTGCCCACGATCCGCCACTGGATAGCGCTCGGGCTCCTCGACGTGGCCCAGACCACACCATCCGGCTACCAACTGTTTGCGGCCGATGCGGTCGCCCGCTGTCGCCGCATCCAGGTGCTCAAAGGCCGTCGTCTGACGCTCGCAGAAATCCGCACGGAGCTTCACGGGCCGTAGCGGTCGGGCACGTCATTCAGGTTTCCGATCGAGGCCGTCGCGCTCGTCCGTCGCGCGGATGACGGGGAGCTGCACCTCGGAATACTTGGCGAACCCGGGCACGAACGGGCTGTTGTAGGCGAGCGACCGCGGAGCGCCCGCCACGGTCCACTCCCGATGCTCCCCGAGCCAGGCCCGCAGCCGCTCCAGGCCGCGGTTCATCGTCGCTTCGTCATACGAGCCGCGGAGGCCGACCGACACCACGACGGTCTCGGGCACATCCTCGACGAGGACGATCGGGTCGGCGGGATCGGCGCCCGCCGCGCCCAGCGTCGGCTTGCCGTAGAGAAACGCCATCGACTCCGGCCCCTGCGTAGCGGGCTGCTTTCCCGCCGCATCGCCGCCGCCTTCCGCGGCCTTCTCGGCCGGCCAGCCCATCACGACGGGCGCCGTCATCGCGATCTCGTTGCGCTCGATGTGCCGAAACAGTTTCATGAACATGCCGTTGGCCCCCTTGCCGGCGGCCGCGCGGGCCATGCGGTGGGCGGGATAGGTCTTCACAATCACCTCGCCGACCGGTCCCGGCGCGGGAAACCCGGCCGGCAGCGACGCCTCGGAAAACATCCACGGTCGCCCCACGTCGTTCGCCCCTTTCGCCGGCTGCGCGACCGGCTCCGCCGCGACAGCCGCCCCTGCGACGAGCGTTAACGCGCACCCGAGCATTCCGATCAGCGGTTTCCAATCGACGGCTCTCCACATGGCCGCAATTGTACCGCCCATGGCCACCGCCGGGCCCACAGCCGACACGCAAAACCTGAAACACAGCGGCCACAGACCTGAATGCCCGTTCGCGGCTGGGCGGCGATGATCGTGCGCCCGCCTCATGCTTCACCCTCCCCTGCCCGCCCACCTCTCTTTGGGTTTCCCACCATGCGTTCTCCCCTGCTTGCCATTTGTTTCGCGGTCTCGGTCGCTGCGTCTCTTCCCTGCCGGGGCAATGAACCGGCGCCAGCCACGCGACGCGTGCACGAAATGGCCGACACGCTGCCATCGGGGCCGGGCTTCCCCCGCCTGAGCGCCGTCTGCATGCGGTCGCTCACCGCTCACCCGGCGCACAAAGGCGACCCGCACGACACGCTCGCGGCCATCCGTGGCTTTCATGCCACGCGGCTCGAATGGACCTACGGCGACAACCCAGAGTTCATCAAAAAAGTGCACGCTCTCGGCGTCGAATATGGCGGCGCGCTCGCGGCCGGCTCCTATGCGGGCAAGGCACCGCCCGTGGAATGGAACGTCGTCGGGCTCGACGCCCAGCGGCTCGTGCCACACTGGATGCGGCACTGGCCCCGGCCGAATCCCTGGGGCTGTGCGAACAACCCGGAATTTGCGGCCGGCCACGTGCGGGCCGCGCTGGCCGTCGTCGCCGCCGGTGCCGACGTGATCCAGCGCGACGAGCCCGAGCAAAACATGATCGCCACGCAATGGGGCGGCTGCCTCTGCCGCCACTGCATCGCTGGGTTTCGCTCCTGGCTCGAGCGGCATGCCGACCCGCAGAAACTCGCCACGGCCGGCGTCACGGACCTCGCCTCGTTTGACTACGCCGCGCACCTGAGGGCGAAGAACGCCCCCAGCGGCGATGGCTTTCGCCGCTGGCCCGAAGGCGGCCAACTGCGGACATATTTCCAGCAGTTCCAGCTCGAGGCGTCGGTGGCCTTCCATCAACGGTGGCGGGCCGAGCTCGACAAGCAGGCCGGCCGCCACATCCCCGTGTCGTGCAACAACGGCGCCCGCGACTGGGGCCCCGTGCGAATGCCCTTCGACTTCTGCATCGGCGAACTGGCCTTCAAGGAGGCCACACCCACGCACCTCCACGAGTGCATGCGGCAGGCCCGCAGCCACGGCCGCCTGCAGACGATCACGATGCCGCTGAAGACCGTGGCGACACCAGCCGAGCAGGAGTCGGCCGACTGGATCCTGCTCACCCGCAAATCGATCGCCACCGCCTACGCCCTCGGGGGCCTGATCGAGATGCCGTGGGACACGTTCCTGCCCGATGCCCAGCGCTACTTCGGCAAGCCGGAACACTACGCCGACCTCACGGCCTTCGTGCGCGGCATCGCCCCGCACCTCGACGGCCATGCGGAGGCGTTCGCCACCGGATGCGCGGTCGAAGACGCCCGCTGGAAGGGGATCGCGCCCCCGCTCGACCTCGCCGCCGCCCAGCCGCACGTGCTCGCCGTCGTGCGCACGCTGCCGGGCACTCCCGCCGCCGCGGCCGCGATCCACCTCGTCGAGAAGCGCGACAAGCCGCATTGACCATTCTCCGGGGGATCCGCATCCCCATGCAGATCCTGAGTTCAGCACGTCGGCAAACCGGGCCGGGAACAGGATGGGGAGTGTCCGGAACTTTCGGGGCCGCGACACGAATTCCCTCGCTGGTGCTTCGGGCGTGCGTGGGTGTGCTCCCGGGCTGCTACCGTTCCCCGGCAGCCGCAGCCTCCTCCAACGCCACCACCTGGTTCCGCCCGCGGTTCTTGGCCTGATACATGGCGTCGTCGGCCCGAGCGATGAGGGCGTCGGTGCTCTCGTCGGGGCGGGCGAGGGTCACGCCGATGCTGAGCGTGACGCTGATCGGCCCGGCGGCGGTCGGAATCGGTTCTGCGGCAGTACGGCGGAGCATTTCGGCGAAGTTCACCGCATCCTGAAGATCGCGGACACCGCAGAGAAACACCATCAATTCATCGCCGCCGAGCCGGGCTCCCAGATCGTTGGGCGACCGCAGGCACGCTCCGATCCTGTCGGCCAGCGCCTCGAGCACGGCATCACCGGCGGCGTGGCCGTAGGTGTCGTTCACCACCTTGAACCGGTCGATGTCGCACCACAGCACGGCGTCGGTGCGGCCGTCGTGCTGAGTGAGGGTTTCGATCCGGTCGATCGCCTCCTTTCGATTGAGCAGCCCGGTCAGTTCGTCCGTGCGGGCGCGGCGCTCGAGAATCCGTTGGGAGGAGACCTCCGCATCGACCAGCCGAAACGATGCCGCGATGCCATCAGTGGTGCCCTCCTCGGTCCGGTAGGGACCGGCATGGATCTCCACCCAATGAATGTCGCCTCCCTTGGACTGCATCTGGGTGCGGACCAGGATCGACTGGCCCAGCAACGCCTTCTGCTGCTCGTGGAGAAACCGTTCACGATCGGCGCTGGAATTGAAAAAGTCGGTGGCCCTGTGATTGATCCAGTCGTCCTGCGACCAGCCAAGCACGGGGGTGACCGATGGCGACACCCAGATGATCGTGCCGTCATGGTCAACACGCACCACGACGTCTGAAGAGTTTTCCGCCAGCAGTCGGAACTGCTCCTCGGAGGCGGCCAATTTCTTCGACACGGCGTCGCGATCGGTGACATCACGCCATGTGAAGCTGACCCGTGCGCCATCGCGAACGGCACGGATATCGATCCGCCGGTGCCCAGCCGCGCCGAGCGGAAACAAAAACGCATCGATGGCAGCAGCACGACCTGTATCGGCGATGTCAGCCAGGATTTTCAGGAGCCCCATCGAGTCGGCGGTGGGATACACCCCGAGGAGACGACTCCCCGTGAGATGTTCGCGGTCGATGCCGATCCAGCCGCATGCTGCCGGGTTCGTGTTCTCGAAGAGAAAATCGACAATGCGGCCGGTTTGATCCCGCACCGGCTGCATGACCACATGCGGATCGAACAGACTCTCCAGCATGGCGTTGAGCCGCCCCCGTTCGACTTCCCATGCCGCCGTGGCCCGGCCAAGTTGCTGGAGGACGCTGGCATAGCGAACCGCCAGATAGGCGATCAGACCGAAGGCCGTGGCCACGATCACCGCCAGCGGCCACCAGTCAGCCGCACCCAGCACGATAACTGCCGCTGGAAAGAGGTGCGTCGTGAGCATGGCAAACCCTAGGAGCGCCAGCGTGACAGGGACAGAGCGGGGGGCTGCCACAACGCCGTCACAGCACCGTTGTTGCAACACGATCAGACCTTCTGCGAGGTGTCCTGCCCAGACCGCGTGGGTTGCCCCCACGATTATGCTAGACCGTCCGTCGGCAGCGCAAGGGACACTTGGCACCCTCGCCCAGGGTTGCGCCCCCCTCCCGGGAACGGGTTGGTATTTCTACTCCGTCTGGGCTTCCGTAGAGTTCCCCACTCTCTCTGCCCCTCAGCCTTCGTGCAGTTGGCACCTCCAGATGGAACTTGCGCTTCCCCATGTTGTCGTCTGGACCACCGGCCCTGGGCTCGGGACCGACCTGGTCGCGGCGCTCGCTGCCCACCCCGTCGAAGTCTCGGAAATCCGCGGGGTGGTCGAGGCTCAGCGGGCAGCCACCAGCCGACCGCCACTGCTGGTGGTGCTGGTGTCCCCTCAGGACGTCTCCGGCCGGATCGCCGCCGCGGCGATGATTTTTCCGGGGGTGCCGATCCTGCTTTACACCAGGTCGCCGGCACCCCTCACGGCAGCAGACAAGCCGGCTGGCGTGGTGTTCGAAGAGCATTCTACCGACCAGCCCATTTCGGAAATCTGCTGGCAGGTGGCCGAACTCTTGAGCCGGACGATCCGCACTTCCCAGACACCGGAGCGCCGCCTTGGGCCGATGCGGATCGAACTCGATCGGGCGGGCGTTGTCGGCGGGGCGTTCGATCTGCGTGGCATCTGGTTTTTCCCCGGCCCGTATCCCCGGGCCGGCGAGTCGTTCCTGAGGCTCTTGCAGCCGGAAGATCGTGGCCTCTTCAGCCACTATCTGGAACTGGCCACGGAAGGAGCGGTGTCCTTCTTTCCGGTGCGTGTCCTCGACGATGCCGGTGCATCCCACCCGATGCATGCGGGCCTGCGATTCGGCGGGGCGGGCCGGGTCGACCTGATCCTGCAGCCGCTCATCGACTGCGCACCAATCGTCGGCCGACGTCGCGGCACTCGCGACCCTCTCACCGGACTGATCGACCGCTGGGAGCTGTGGCGGCAAATGGGGCAGCGGGGTGCGTCGGCAGGGCCGGCCTGCGTGCTCTTCGCCAAGCTCGACGCCTTTGAATCGATTGCCACCACGATGAATTTCCAGCAGGTGGACGAGGTCTTCGATCGCGTGGCCTCGGCGATCACCCGGGTGTTTCCTTGGCCGGCCCAGCCCAGCCGACTGACAGGCGGGGCCTTCCTCTGCCTCATCACCGACACGGCCGCAGAACGGCTCAGAGGGCGGGCCCAGCGACTGATCCAGTTGGTGAATCGCATCGGGGGCGAGGGGGTGTTCAACGAGCTTCGGTTCGGCATGTCGATCGGCATCGCCGATGTGACCGACGGAGATCACGACCTCGCGGTGCGGCTCGCGGAGACGGCCGTTCGCGAGGCCCACATTGCCGGCGGCAATCGCGTGGTCATCGCCGGACCAGACACGCTGGTCCATCTCAGGGTCGGCGATCTCCAGTCAAACATGGACCTCGACTCCTGGGAGCTCTGGCTGCAGCCCGTGGTCCGCGGCACAGACGGCAAGCCGGAGTTTCACGAGGCTCTGGCCCGATTTGGCACCGCTCCAAAACCCAAGATCACCCGGCCCGATTTCTTCACCGCCGGCCAGCTGGCCGGGCTCCTGGAACGCTTCGACCGGATGGTGTTGCTGCGGTCTCTCGAGTTGCTGGCGGCGCATCCGCAGCTGCGGCTCTCGGTGAATGTGACCCGCGAGACCTTTGCGACCGAATCATTCCCGGAGGCGGCGATCGGCATGGTGCAAGACTCGCAGGTCGATCCCAGCCGGATCATCATCGAGATTTCCCCGGTCTGCCTGACGCTGCCGGAGGATCTTGTCAGACCGCGACTGCAGCGACTGGAAGATGCCGGCATCGCAGTCGCGCTCGACGACTTTGGCAGCGGCGTCTGCTCCCTGCGGCACCTGACCGACTTCCCGATCGCCATGGTGAAGCTCGACGAACTCGTCACCAGTTACGTCGCTGACGATCCGCTGCAGCGGAATTTCGTCCGCATGGTGGTGAACCTCTGCCGTGCCCGCGGCATCCGCACCGTCGCCGAATGGACGCAGACGATCGAGCAGATGCAGCGGCTGGCCGAGGACGGCATCGATCTCTTTCAGGGCGAACTCCTCGGCATGCCCATGCCCCCGCACGAAATCCTCCCACCACGCGCATAACCAAAGTCACACGCATGACGCGCAGCCTGATTGCCATCCTCTGGCTTGGCGTGCTGTCGTTCACGTTCAACGGCGCGGCGGCGGAGGCGGCCGCGACCTTTGAACGCGGGTTGCAGGCTGAAAGCGAATTGCGGATCGACGAAGCCCGCGATCTCTTCCGTCAGGCGCTCCTGGAGACTCCCGACGCGCCGGGCGTGGCCGAGCACACCGCCTGGTTTCTGTTCCTCAACGGGTTTCACGACGAGGAGTGCCGGGATCTACTGCGGCGGGCGGCGCCGCAGTCGCAGGAGCCCGCGGCCATGGAACGGGCGGCCCGGTTTATCGAGCGAAAACTGGGCCAGCGGGGGCCGGCTGACGACGAGGAACAGGAAGCAGCGAGGACGTTTCACGATCTTGTGATCAAGCGGGCGGCCGAGGGCAGCGACGAGCAACTGGGCGGGGCTCTCGTCGATGCGGGTGATTTTGCGAGGGGAGTTCCCCTGCTGGAAAAAGCGTTGGCCGCCGATCCCACGAACGGCCCGCTCTCGCTCCGGCTGGCACGGGCCTACGTCTGGTCGCAGCAATTGCCGCAGGCGGATGCCGCCTACGAAAAACTCCTCGGACAATATCCCGACAACCCCGCCCTGCTCCTTGAAAGCAGCCAGGTGGCCGCGGGCCGGGGGAATGTCGAGCGGGCCCGGTCGCTCCTCGCCGCCGCCGACAAGGCAAGGCCTCATGACCCACGGATCGCGCGAGAGCAGGTGAACGTCGAGGCGAAGATCGCCGAACTGGCCGCAGCCGCCAAGGAGAAACCAGCCGCGGCCCCGCCAGAGGAATTGCCGGCCCCCAAGCCATTACCGGCGGTAGACACCGCCTTTGACCGGGGCGAGAAGGCTGAAAAGCTTCTGCTCATCTACGAGGCCCGTGATCTCTTTCGGCAGGCGCTCAGGGAAACCCCCGACGCCTCGGGCGTCGCCGAGCATACCGCCTGGTTTTTCTTTTTGAACGGATTCCACGACGAGGAATGCCTCGACGTGCTCCGGCGGGCTGCGCCGAAGTCGGAACAGCCCGCCGCCGTGGAGCGGGCAGCCCGTCACGTCGAGCGGGAACTCGGCCTGCGGGGCCCCGCCGGCCAGGAAGAAAAGGCTGCCAAACGGGCATTCGACCAGAGCCAGATCGCCAAGGCCAGAAACGGCACCGACGAGCAGCTCGGCGGCGCGCTGGTCGATGCCGGCGAATTTGCGGAAGGCATCCCGCGTCTGGAGAAGGCGCTGGCCGCGGATCCCACGAACGGTCCGCTGGAGCTGCGGCTGGCTCGGGCCTATGTCTGGTCGCAGCGGTCGGCAGAAGCAGACGCGGCGTATGGCCGGCTGCTCGAAAAGCATCCCGACAACCCGGCGATTCTTTTCGAACGCAGCAAGGTGGCGGCCGACCGCAACATGCTCAATCGGGCCCGTGGGATACTGATCGCGGCAGAGCAGGCCCGCCCGCGGGACGCGCGGATTCTGCTCGAACGGTCGCGTGTGGAGGCGCGGCTTGTCAATCGGCGGGCGGCCCTCGACGCAGTGGACCGGATGCACACTCGGGATCAGGCGTCGACGCTGGCCATTCTGGCCCGGGCGCGGGCGGAGCATTACAGAGGCCAGTTCGGCCCCGGGCGCGACGGCTATGCCTACGTGCTGAGTCGAGCTCCCTACCTCGAGGAGGCGGCCCACGGGCTGGCGGAGTGCCGCATGCGGCGTGGTGAACTAGGCAGTAGCGACGCCCTGCTCGGCAATTGGATGCCACTGGAGCGGAGCCTCGACTGGACGTCGCGGACAGACCTCTTCGCAGAACTGACCGACCCTGGGATCGGGGCCGACTACGCCACTTACTCGAATTCGCTCGGCTACTTCGAGCACGACTTCGGCCTCGATGGCTACTTCCATCCCACGCCAGAGACGGAAGTCCGGCCGGCGCTCGTCAATTCCATCTTCACGCAGTCTGGATTCTCGAGCATCGACCGACAGGGAGCGCTCGTCGACGTGAATCACCGACCGCAGGACTGGGTGGCCACGCACGCCCGCCTCGGCATCAACGGTTACACGAACAACTGGGTGAGTCCCGTGGGTGGATTGTCGACGGAGTTCTTCCCGACCCACTGGCTCGACATCGGCGGCGGCGCGGAATACTTCAATCTCATCGACTTCCAGCCGCCGTTCGGGATCGGCATCTACGACATCGTCACCACGATCGGCGGCGTGGGGGAGAAGATCTCGAGCACACAGGGCTCGCTGCACATGCGCGTCCGGCCCTGGGCGGGGTGGACGCTCTACGGGCGGTCGCGCGTGGCCTCGTTCTCCGACGGCAATCTGTTCCAGGACAATTTCGTGGAGTCCAGCTACGAGTTCAGGCCCGGCGGTCCCATCCGCACCCGCGCGAGTGTCGCCTGGTACTTCCTCGCCCTCGCCCAAGACGCCCCGCTCTTCCAGCAGGTGCCGGGCGGCACCATCACACCCGCCTACTATTCCCCCGCGGCCCTCGACGTCATTTCCTACAATCTCGAAATGTCGGGCAAGCCACGGGAACGTCTCGACGTCGGCGGCGAGGGACATCTCTACCAGATCCTCGAAAACAGCGGGCTCGGCGTCGGCCTCTTCCTGTTCGCCAGGCAGCAGTTGGAAAGCCCGTTGAGCGTGCTGCGATTCGACGCCCGTTACTTCACCCAGAACCGCGGCCTCACCCGGCAGAGCAAGTCGGCCGGGTCGTATGATGCGCTCAACTTCGTGCTCAGCTATGACCGCCGTTACTGAAGCAACCGCCGCTCCTGAAGGCCGGGCGAGACGGTATCACGACGCCGCACTCACCCGCGCCGCTCGTTGCAATCGGGTGCTCTACGTTCTCACCGTTGTTGCGGGGCTGGTCTACCTTCACTGGTTGATCACGGTGACGGACTGGAAGCACCCCGTGGCTGCCAGCACGTTTCTCGTGGCCGAGTTGATCTGCTTCGTGTGCGTGCTCGTGTGGGGCGACATGCTGTCGGAGCAGCGGCTTCATCCCGTGGAAGGCATGGATTGGAAAGGCGATCCGCCGGACGTCGATCTGCTGATCACGGTCTGCAGGGAGCCGATGGAGGTGGTCCGCCCCGCCTTCGAAGCCGCCGCCAAAATCGACTACCCCCATCTGCAGGTCACGGTTCTCGACGACGGCCCCTCCGAGGAGGTGAAAGCGCTCGCGACACAGTTGGGATTCCACTACACAACCCGCCCGGAACGCATTTCAGCCAAGGGGGGAAACCTCAACCACGGGCTGCGGATCACGTCGGCCCCGTTTGTCATGACCTTGGATGCGGACCAGGTGCCGCACTCGGACGTCATTCGCCGGATGATCGGCTACTTTCAGATTCCCGAGATCGGTTTCGTCGGCAGCCGGCAGTCGTTTTGTGTTCCCGAAGGCGACCCCTGGGGGAACCGCGACACCGTGTTCTACGAGTCGATGCAGATCAGCAAGAACGCCTTCAACGCCTCCATCTCCTGCGGAAGCGGGGTGATCTATCGCCGCAAGGCGCTGGAGGACATCGGAGGATTCTGCGAATGGAGCCTGGTGGAGGATCTTCACAGCTCCATGCTGCTCGAGGACAAGGGGTGGCATTCCGTCTATTACCCGTTTGCCCTCACCCAGGGGACGGCGCCGAGCGATATCTTCGCGCAGCAACAGCAGCGGCGACAGTGGGCGACCGACTCGGTGAGAATTCTGTTCTGGGACAATCCCTTCTTCCGCAAGGGGCTCAGCTGGCATCAGAAGGTCTGCTACTTCCATTTTGGCTATCACTACATCATGTTCGGGATCGCCTACCCGATCTTCTTCGTGATGCCCATCTGGGGTTTGTTCACCGGCGAGTTCGTTCTGTCGGCGCCGATCTGGCTTTTTTTCGCCTACCGGATGCCGTATCTCGCCCTGATGCGCTGGATGAACTCGTCCATGACGAACCACAAACAGGACATGAAATCGTTTCAGGTTCAGTCGGGCCTCTGGTTCGTCTACCTCGTTGCCATCTTCACGGCCCTGGTCCATCCGCAGCAGCGGCCGGCCTACCGGGTGAACACCAAGATCGGGCGAGACATCAACCTCCTCGCCCGCATGCTCGCCCTGGCGCCCAACCTGTTGCTGATCGGACTGTCGCTAACGGCGATCGTGTATGGATTACTTCATTACATGGACCGGCCCAGCTATCTGGCGATTCATGTCTTCTGGTGCAGCTGGGTGGTCGTATGCCTGCTACGGCCCACGATGGTGGGCCTGTGGCCAGATTGGTTCACAAAGAACACGGGGAAGAAGCTGACCTGGCCCGCATAAACGAAAAAGGCGACTGCCCACCTTTTTCCTCTGGGCGGAAGCCTTCCGCACCATGGCCGCCAAGGGGGATTCGCACGGTCGACCAGACTCGACTCGTCAAGAAACTCGGCCGCATCGACGCCCCGACGGCCCAGCGGGTCTTGGACGTCCTGCAGGAAATGTTCGCTCGGTAGTTCGCCTGCGGCCTCGGGTGTTGCTCGTCCCCGCCGTGGCGACGGCTCATTTTTTGTTTTTTGATCGCACGTGCGTGCCGGAGGAGTTTTGCCTACACTTTACGCGGCGGTCGTTCACTCACGGTTTCATTGGTGCCTGGCCATGATTCGCGGCGTCAAATTCCTGTTCGATGAACGCGGCCAGCGCACCGGGGTGATGATCGACCTCCGGCAAGGCCGCGGTTTCTGGGAGGACATCCTCGATGTCGCCACCGCGCGGTCGCGGGAGCGCGAAACCAGTGAAAGCTGGGCAACGGTTCGCGCCCGGCTTGAAAAGTCCGGGCGCCTGAAGAAAGGCCGACGCCGTGCATGAGGTGCGGATCGGAAGATCCGCCACCAAGGAACTCGGGTCGCTTCCAGACCAGACCGTAGCTCGCATCGTGCCAGACGAGTCGCCGCGACCATCTGGCCAGGATAGGATTGGTCGAGGATCGACGGACGGGGACGCGGCCATGCAACAGCTCGAAAAAACGGTGGGCACGCCGCAGGACGCCGGCACGTCGCGGGCTGCTACGGCACGGGATCGCCCCGTGCGGGCGACGAAGCACGTGGCCCTGCTCGTGGAGACCTCGCGGACCTATGGCCGCGACCTGCTCAAGGGCATCCACCGCTACCTCGCCGAGCACGAGCACTGGTCGCTGTTCCTCGAACTGCGGGCGCTCGATTCGCAGGTGCCCCGCTGGCTCTCCTCGTGGCAGGGCGACGGCATCATCGCCCGCACGGGCTCGGCCACGATGGCCGAGGCGATCGCCGCCACCCGGCTGCCGGGCGTGGAACTGCGGGCGTCGAAGATCGCCCACGGGCTCCCCTTCGTGGGCTGCGACAACCGCGACATCGGCCGGCTCGTCGCCGACCACTTCATCGACAACGGGTTTACGAACTTCGCCGTCTTCGACCTCGACACGGAGCAGTATTTCGAGGAGCGTCGCGACAACTTCCGCGCGCATCTGGCCGCCCGCGGCCACACCTGCAGCGAGCATCATGCCCCCAACCGCGGCGAGCGGCCCGCCAACTGGGAGCGGCATCAGGCCGACGTGGCCCGGTGGGTGGCGTCGCTGCCCAAGCCCGTGGGCATTTTCGCCTGCACCGATCAGCTCGCCTTCTGGCTGCTCGACGCCTGCCGCCGCGCGGGCGTGGCCGTGCCCGAGGAGGTGGCCGTGGTCGGGGCCGAGAACGACGAGACGCTCTGCACCATGGCTCGGCCGCAGCTTTCGAGCGTGGCCTTCGATGGCGAGCGGGTGGGCTACGAGGCGGCCGCACTGCTCGACCGGCTGATGGCGGGCACGCTGAAACCCGCCGGCCCCATCCTTGTGCCGCCCGCGGGGCTCGTGGTGCGCCAGTCGAGCGACATCATGGCGATCGACGACCCGCACGTGGTGAGCGCCGTGCGCTACATCCGCGAGCACGCCTGCCACGGCATCAACGTGGCCGACGTCGTCAAGCATGCCGGCCTCTCGCGCACGCTGCTCGAGCGGCGGATGCGGCAGGCGATCGGGCGGACGCCGGGGGAGGAGATCATCCGGCTGCGGTTCAACCGCGTGAAGCAGCTGCTCACTGAGACGGAGCTGTCGCTGGCCGCAATCGCCAACCGCTGCGGCTTCGAACACCCGCAATACATGGCCGAGGCGTTCAAGAAGCACTTCGGCATCACGCCCGGCACCTACCGCACCAGTGGCCGCACAAGCTGAAAGTGGGGTATTCTCTACGGCGGTCGATCATGCACCGTCCCCATCCTCCCCGATGCATCGTCATTGCCGGCCCCAACGGGTCCGGCAAGACGACGTTTGCACGGGAGTATCTGCCCGGCGATGCCGGCGTGATTCACTTCGTGAATGCAGACCTGATCGCCGGTGGGCTTGCCCCCTTGCGACCTCAGTCTGCCGCCATTGCGGCCGGACGAATTTTTGTTGCGGAACTCGAAAGGCTGGCGGCCTCCAGGGAAAATTTCGCGTTCGAAACAACACTGAGCGGCCGAGCGCATCTGGCCCGGCTCCGTCGCTGGAGAGAAGCCGGATACCGCCTGGAAATGATCTTCCTGCGGCTGTCGTCGCCGGCCGTGGCCATGCGCAGGATCGCCACCCGGGTTCGGCAGGGCGGGCACGACGTGCCACGCGAAGACGTACTGCGGCGATTTGATCGAGGTTGGGCGAATTTCCACAACGCCTACAGGTCACTGATGCACGCCTGGGCCGTGTATGATACTTCTGGTGCAACACCACGATTGCTGGAGCGATCCGCATGAAGAAGCCCCGCAAGCAAGAGCCCGCCGGCGCGGCAGCGTCCTCAGGGCCTGCCGCGCAGTCGTCAAAGAGTTTCGCCGAGGCTGTCGGCCGTGCGCTGCGACGATCGGCCCGAACGGCCCGCCGGCTTGCTCGCATGCACGGCACGGCCGTGTACGTCTGGCGTGATGGCAAGGTCGTGGCCGAAAAGCCGTGAGGGAATTTCAGGGGGCGGCGCACCGCTTGAGAATGTCCATGAGCTTGCGGTCGAGCTTATGGCCCTTGAACGCTTCGTAGGCCACGTCGGAGCGGTTGCTGTCCAGCACGCCGAACTCCCCGCGGAAATTCCACATCGCCCAGCCGATCCCGTCGGCCTTGCACCGCTCGAGAAGGCTCTGCGTGTAGGCGAGCATGACGTCGTGAGGGGTTTTGCTGTAGCACCCAAATTCCCCCATGAAGACGGCCCCTCCGGCGGCCTTCACCTCGCGGAGCGGCGCGAAGATCCCGGCCAGCGGGGCCAAGCCGTCGAAGTCGGGGGGAGAAATGAGCGCCCCATCGGGCGACAGGTCATAGGGTTGCTGTGTGCGGCGCGGCGTGGAATCGCCGGGGAGCACCCGCCGGTCCCTCCCGGGAAGCGTCAGGCCGAGTTCGGTGAATCGCAGCCAGTCGCCATCGGTGAGCTCGAGGGAAATCTCCTTCGCGGCGACCGGGAGCACGATTGTGTACACGTGGTTGTAGACGTTCTGGTAGATGCGCCACTTCGGGGCATAGACCGCCTGCGCCCACTCGCCGACGCCGTCTTTGGGCTCGAAGCGTTTTTCAAACACGGGCTTGCCGTCGGCCTTGACGACGAGCGTGGCGCTGGTGGAGACAATAAGCACGCGCACATCCAGGAGGGTCTGTGCCGGGAACGACCCGCGGAGCACCAGCGGTCGGTTGAGGCCGTCCTTCTCCCAGAAGGGGCCGTAGAGAAACGCATTGACCGCCGGCCGCACGGGCCAGGAGGGCGTGGGCATGAACTCCCTCGACACATCGCGCCAACTGGCGCGGTAGAAGGTGACGGGAGAAAAATATCCGCGGCCCGATTGGACCACGTTGGGAAGGCTTGCGAGTTCGGGAAGGGTTTTGCCGCCGCCATCCACCCCGTCGAGAAAGACGACCCGATCCGGGGTCACCCGGTGAATGGCCGCCACCACATGGCGGTAGACGCGCACCACGTTCTCGGGGGTGGTGCCGCTGGGTTCGTTGACCAGGTTGAAGCTGAGCCGGGATGCCGGCACGCTCTGGTAGCGCCGGGCAAACATCTCCCAATGGGCGGTGAAGGCGGCCAGGGCCTCGTCGTCCGACCACAGGTCCTTCGCCTCCGGGGGAGGGTTCACGCAGTATCCCGGAGCGCGATGCAGCGCGAGCGTGACATGGAGACCATACTTCTCGCCCCAGGCGATGGCGTGGTCGAAGTCGCGCAGCACATCTTCGCGGAAGGAAAGCCACTCGTTTTTGACCGTGTAGCAGCGGTAGTCCATGGGCAGGC